>LUSA01000027.1 GCA_001629235.1 Marine group II euryarchaeote REDSEA-S43_B8
GCTCTAATTAGTACCCCATCTGCATCATTAGATTTGGAACGGTTATCGTCTACGAAGCAGTGCAATAGGTGCTTAGGGTAATGGTGGATCCTACCAGACTTGGGGCAGCATAACATAGCGCTCCTAGGGAGGAAGATGAGCGAGGAACCAGTAGTTGGGTCAAGTTCGTGACCCTCGATCTTGGTTCCATCCAACAGGGATGCCACGTCAATATGATGCCACTGAGACTCTGAATGGGGGATATCTAGTTCAGACACGTCATCGAGATACTCCTGAATCCTGAGTTGGGAGACTGCTTCCTCCTTACTCATGACAAATCAGAGTAGGCCGTCCCATTTGAATACAACCAATTTTATCGAGTTAAACAATGACTAGAAAAGTGTGTTTTTATGAAAAAAAATGTTCCATAACACCAAGAAATAACCATAAGTTGCATGTTTTTCGGAGAAGAGCATGAGTAATGTTGATTCACTAGACAGATCTATTCTATCCTTCCTCAGAGAGTCTGCAAGGGCCCCCTACGTAGAGATAGCCAAAGGAGTCGGAGTCACAGAGAGGACTGTCCGAACTAGGATCAAAAGGCTAGAGGATGAGGGGGTAATCAGAGGATATACGGTTAGAGAGTCCGGAATAGGGCTCACTGCGCTGATTCGTCTCAAAGTTGGTTCGGGTACCGAGATTGGTTCTCTGGCTGGTGAGTTCTCGGGATGGGCTGGCGTGGAGTGCGTATACGAAATAAGCGGCGACGCAGATCTAGTTGCGGTGGTTCACGTTGATGATACCGTGGCTCTGAGGGACATGCTGGACAGAATGTGGTTAGCAGCACCCGGAGACATCAGTTCGACTCAGACCGAACTCGTCCTAGAGCAGTACTAGAGTAGGAATATTGTCTATTCGGGTTTGCAAAGAAGATATCTGAAATACTGAATCCTCCCAGACTTTAGGGCCTCGTAAACAGGAGTGCCGGGCACTCCCCCGAAGGTCTCGAAGCTTTTTCTGAGAGAAGGCGGAGCACTTTGGCGTATCATCTCCCTCCTGCCCTCATCGATAATATCCAATGCGTCCACTACGTTTTCAGTCACGTCCGTCCATGACTCTATGGTAAATCCGGACTGGACGAAATTCTGGTGCATTTTCTCCATGGTCTTCTTATCCCTCATGTCGGTCCAGCAGAACTTTCCACCTGGCTTTAGGACCCTGAATACCTCAGAGATGAAGGCTTGAATATCAGCATAGCAGTGGGATGATTCGACATTGTACACGATATCAAACGATTGATCTGGTAATGTAAGTCGCTGAGCGTTTCCAACCCTGAATTCTAAATTATCCTGGTCTGAAAACCACCCTTGAGAGAGTCGTATCGCCTCATCTGAATAGTCTACCGCAAGTAGGGATTTTGGGTTGTATTTCCTTGATATCCAACTCGCTCCCCCACCCCTTCCAGACCCTACTTCGAGGACTTCCTTTCCCTCAATCTCAACATCCCTAATGTTCATGTTGTAAAGTTGGATGAATAGCCTGTCTCCCTCATCCTCGGGCGATAGTTCGAGTTCATCTCCATCTGTGAATCCATAGTTCATGAATCGGAAGTTGGAGTCTTTCTGTGATCTTGCCATCCTCTGATATAGGCCTCTCCACATTCTCATCCTAACCCTGGAAGGAGCCAGTCGCATTACAGAGTAGAATATCCTCGCAGGGATGCCAGTTGACAAATTAGCACCTATTCCTTCCACTTTACTGAGCAACCGATACTCTCTGTCCTGGATACAGACACCTTCTGCCCTGAGATAAGTTCGTTTATCGCGTCTTCTAGTTCGGAAGTAGTAGCGTGTGACGGATCTCTGGGAGAGTCGTCCAGGCGACCCCGGTAAACTACGATTGATTCGTTATTCAGAAGGTAGAACTCCGGAGTTCTCTCCGCACTGTAGGCAATCGCAACCTCCTGTGTTGAGTCGTGGAGGTATGGGTATGACATTCCCTTGTTAGCTCTCTTTACCATGTTCTCCCATGAGTCCGATTCATACTTGACTGGGTCATTTGAGTTGATTCCAACGAATCCCAGACCCTTGCTTCTAGCTACATTAGCTGCTTCCTCTATTCTGGGCTCTGATCCCACTACATACGGGCAGTGATTGCAAGTGAAGAAGACCACAGTACCGTTCTCTCCCATGGTATCACTGAGTGTGAGGGTCTGTCCGCCTGAGTTTTCGTTGGCGTTTGGAAGTTCGAAATTAGGGGCCAATTCTCCCGGTTCAAGTTTCTTCAAGAAGTGCATGTACTAGCGCCAAGGTGGAACACTGTTCAATCCTTTGGAACGAGAGCTTCCCTCTTGGTATTGATTTGCTCTCGACACTCCTCCAATCTCCTCCTCGCCAGTCTATTCTGAGAGTCAACATCGAGGACCTGCCGCCAAGCTGTAGCGGCTTTCTCTACATCTCTACCTTCATGAAGAATTGCAGCGATGCGGAGTCTCGCGTCCAGGTGCTGTGGGTCGGTCCTGACTGCAGCCTCAAAATCGGAAATTGCCTTCTCAGATCTTCCGAAGTCAACATACAGAAGTCCTCTTTGATACCATGCCTCCGAAAGTTTGGGATTCTCCTCTATGGCTTTGTTTAGAGGTTTCTCCGCCTGTTCTGACCTGCCCATTGCTATCATACATGTACCCAAGTGGACCAGTCCCATCGAATGGTTATGACTTAACTTTAGGAGCTCTCTTAACTCGGATTCAGCATTTTCCCAATCACCCTGATTCATCAGTATCTCCGACTTCCTCAAGCGACCAAGTTCATGATTGGGTCGTTCCTCCACCAATTGGGTGGCATCATCTAGTGCCATTGCCAAATCGTCACAGAGAAGGGCTGCTGATGATCTGTTTAGTCTGGCCCTAGCATGTTTTGGGTCGAAACTTAGAGTATCGGAGAATAGCTTGATCGCCTCTCTGAAACGACCGTGCTTGGCTGCGATGATACCCCGGATGAACGGTACTGTTTGATTGTCCTTCAGAGTAGTTGTTGCCTCCAATGTTAGTGCGTTTGCCTGCTCCAAGTCTCCAATCTCCAAGAACAACTGTGCCTCCTCCAGCGAAATCGAGGGGTGTTCTGGAATCAGCCTCCGTGCTCTCACCAGAGCAACTTCTGCCTCATCGAAGGCACCTTGGTATCTGAGTGCTCTAGCCCTACCAAGCCAGGCTAAACCTGACTCCCTGTCAATCTCAATCGCCCTATCGAAAGAGACGAGTGCGTCAATAACTGGAATCTGATCGACTTTGCCGGTCTCATCACGATGATGGTCTGCGTCAACTAGACTGAGCCTTCCCCTCATGATGTGCAATGTAGACGAATTCCAGGCTTCCTCTGGTGCTTCTTCCAGAGTTTGACGAGCGGAGTCCGGTGATCCGCTGCTTAACCAGAGTTGGCTAAGTCTACCTCTGGCCTCTGAATCTCCTGGAGAGTTGTGGAGATGTTCCTCTAAAACCTCTATTGAGGCATCTGTCCTTCCGTCGTTTTCGAGTATCTCGGACTCTAAAATAACAGTATATTCCCCTAAGGCGTTGGCCCTTCGTAGGGATTTCATTGCGTCCTTCATGGAGCCAGCCTCAGCAGCAACCAATCTGGCCTTGAGTGTCCATGCCTGACCGAAATTCTGATCCCTCTTGATTGCAGATTCTACCGACTCCAGTGCTGGTCTGAACTCTCCGAGCACCAGTTGCTTGGTAGCCTTTTCGACCAAAGCCGATGCGGTTTCTGAGGAGTAATGGCCCCCTTCACCTGACTCCTTCGCTCTCTGGGATATTTGAGAAAGATCGCCATCTATTGCAGATATAGATGTCGAGGCGCCCAAGCCCTCTAGTCTCTTTGCGTTTCTATTATAGCGTTCGTCTTCAGTGCCGTCCAACAGAACGAGTTGCTCATTTAGTAGGTCGATATCATCCGGAACAATCGCAAGTAGCCTCTCTAGAGTCCTATCAAGAGAGTCGAGATCTCCGCTTTTCCTCTGGATGTCAGAAAGTGAGCGGAGAGCTGCTTCGTCCTCTGGATCCAAGTCGTTCGCTCTGTTGTAGCAGTCTGCGGCCCAATCAAACCTTTCTATGGAGTGGAAGAGTTCACCCAATCTCCGATGCTCATTGGCAGACAATTCAACATCCTCAGCCTTCATCTCGGCCTCTGTGAGGATGGCAGCTAGCCTCTTCGAGAGCGGTTTAAGTCCCTGGAGTATTATTCTCTCTTCCTCGGGGTCGCCTTCTTCATAGTGCTCCAGCAAAGACTTAGCTGCATGGCTCGCTATTGCGCATGACTCGCTATTACTGACTGGTATACCTTGATTGAACAGTAACGACTCTGCTGCCTCTAGTGACTTGTGTACTCCCAGTAGCTCGTGGACTTCAGGAGCGTCGGAAAGAATGGTGTCGACCCCCCTGGAAAGAAGATCTAGCTTCTCCGAGGTTTGTACCAGGTTTCCTTTCATCGAACCAATCTTAGATGCAAGCTTCTGTCTCTGTCTGAGTACAGACTTGTGCTTTATCCACAGAACAAATAGAGTGATCGACAGTATCCCGTAGAGAGTCATGACGACCATGGTGGTCTCTTGCATCGCTCCCAGCGGACATGAGAGACTTTTGATGGCTTCTGCTATGGATGCCCCTCAGATGGCCATTAACACTGGGTCAAAGAGCAGCCATACAAGTACTAGTTTATCTCATTCCAAATCTCTGATGGAGTACGCCTGGACTCCAAGTTTCAGAGATTGGGGGCCCACTGTCTTACCTACGACATTGGTTATTCCAGCACCCGATGCTAGTTCGTGAATCCGATCTGTCACCTTGCCGGAGAAGACTAGCCCTTGGGCTCCTTCGGTTTCACCAAGAGCGGTCTCTAGGTTCTTCGCACTAACAGGCTCAGAGGCACTTCCATCGGCCTGGACAATTACTGTGTAGTTTCTCTTGAGTCCGTCCATCATAGGAGCCCATCCCTTGATCTCATCTGATGCTTCCATAGTCGGTTTTCCTTTTCCGACCGATGCATCGTCATCCTTCTGGATCTCTGTCTGAATCCTGGCGACGGCCTTGGATGCCGGTTCTTTCTGTCCTAGGCACTTGGTCACAACCTTGCCCTCCAGATGCTCGACTTCCCTACTCTGCGGTGCAAATGCTACATGAGTCAGTGACTTACCTAGTGTACCGCTAATCTCCATTAGCAGAAGCTTGCCTCCTCGGTCTCCATCTAGGAAAGCGGTAACTGTCTTCTTCTTGGATGCCAACTCCGCCAGTTCCGGCTTGATTCCGGAACCCATGGTCGCGATAGCATTGTTAATCCCGTACTTCAGTAGGTTTCGGACATCATTTCTACCCTCAACTATGATGATCGCATCCGAGTTCTTCACATTCGGACCGGCAGTCATCTCTTGGTAGTCTATCTCTGTATCGAGTGTCAACACTGCTCTGACCTCATCGAGGATATTCTTCGACTCTCCTGATGCAGAGTTTACAATGTTCAGGAGAAGCTGCTTTGCTCTGTCGATGACGTGGTCTCTCTTAGCAGACCTAACGTTCTCTATCTCCTTTACCTTGATTACGGCCTTGCATGGGCCTATCCTATCGATAGTCTCCAGTGCAGCACCGATTACTGCAGTGCTAACCTGATCTATCGAGGAAGAGACTTCTAGGGTTCCCTGGACACGTCCCTTGTGGTTGTTCAAACTCACATCCACGTGTCCGATTCTCCCGGTCTGCTGGAGTTTCCTGAGCTGCAGCCCTTCTCCTAGAAGTCCCTCGGTCTGGCCGAAAATAGCACCTACGACGTCTTTGCGCGCTACGGTACCATCGACTCTGATTGTTGCATGTATTACGTATTTTCCTTCATTTGCCATATTTTTCAAATCCTTTGCTTCTCGGCCCCAAACCGGGGCCTTGCCCCCTATTTTGCCAGTTTGGCTGGGGGGGTTCGGATGGGCGCAAGGCGCCCGCGAGTGGGCTGATAAGCAGTTTACCGGGCGATAGGGGTATAGATGAATCCTCCTGTTTGCCAAGGGGGCTTTTCTGAAGCGATATACCCAGTGGTTAAGTCTAGTATGTATATCGGGGTACGTGGTGGAAGAGTCCTGGCTCGAAGATGATCGGTCTCAAGTATTCATGAACGCATCTATACTGGCTCTTAGAGACGGGCAATTATCCAATGGAGAGAAGAGGATCTTGGTGAAGTTAGCTCACGCGTTGAGGCTCCAGGAGGACGAGCCCAAGCGGATTTACGATGCTATTCTATCTGGAGAGACAGACATGATCAGTGGAGATAGGTTAGGGCATAGCGAGAAGATACTAGTGTACGGTCAAGTACTGGAAGCAATGCTAATCCACACCGATCGGTCAGAAGAGGTGATTGCTCAAATTGCATATCTTAGAAAGATGTTCGCTATTGAGGAAGCCGAGCACAGGGCCATTGCAAGAAGTCTGGATCGGCAGTTAGAGGAAATCGTCCATCGGTCATTCATAGACGAGTATCGAGTTCGTCTGAATGAGACTGGAGATGCGCTAAGACAGATTTCTTCACAGCTACTGGAGCGAGTTGTTCGTCGATAGCGTCAAATTGCCAATAGGGAATCAGTAGTTGAAATGAGTGGAGTATTGGTACTTGATGAGTTCCTTGAGAGCCAGCCGAAGAGAGTGCACAAATCACACAGGAAGTTAGCTAGAGTAGTTCGTGAAGCATACCCGATAGGGGTGCCAGCACTGATCATGAAATCGAGTACAGATAGACTGGGAGCGTCTGCCGGATACTCTTTCCACCTTGGAACACCGGATGACATCCTCAGAAGAATTGCTTCCTGGTTGATTACACATGCTAAGGGCAATCAGGATGTGCTATGGAGGCTGATGCGAGAGCTTTGGTCCAGGCACGGAAGGGAGGATGTTGCTCTTTCCGCGCTGCTTCTAGCGAATTTGGACCACCAGGCAGCTGGTACTGACCCATGGGATATACTATCTTCATTGATTAATACCAAGGAGCCTGCAGATGCTCTCCTGCTAAGTATTGAGGAGGTGCTTAGAGCAGGTCATGGAGGGCCAAGTAATGTGCAGTATAGATCATGGTGCTCTGCTAGGAAGGTACAGACTCACCTGGCGCTTATCTCAGCGTTCGCTAGCCAAAACTCGGGTTTGGACGTCCCTACGGAGATTATTGCACTACTCCTTGACGTAGATGTCCCAGACGGCGATTCTCTTCTGGGTCGTATCAGAGACAGGTTTTCGGAACTCTAACCATAGTACTAATTCGTCCTTAGCCTCCGTGATTGCCATGGTCGAGCGCCTGTTGCCATCGGATGACCCCGTAGCAGAGGAAGTTCTCGAGTGGACAATTAAGAGAGATGCCCAAGATATTGCCCAGTTAATGGAGTGGCTAGTAGGAACCACTGCAAGGAAGGATCGGGAGATGCTCATAAACCGTGCATTGGATCTAATGGAAGAGATTGATCATGCATTAAAGCGGCTTGACGAGCTAAGGTGAACTTATGCGGTCTCTTTTGCTTGCAGGGGGGAGATCCTCTAGGATGGGGACTGATAAGGCAATGATCGAGGTAGATGGTCACTCAATGATTTCTAGAGTAGTCAAGGCACTGACTCTCGCAGGATTGGAGCCAATCAGAATCGCAGTGGCTAATCCTGAAGACATCGAGAAATATGGAAGCGAAGTAGGCCTGGACGCAGATGTCGAATGGGTTTTGGATGCCAGAACTCACGCTGGTCCGATTGATGCTATTGAGGAGGCGCTTCTAGACTCTGGATGCGGTGAAATTCTACAGCTAGCGGCAGTAGACTACCCCTGGGTGACAGAGGAGTTGTTCATCTCTCTGCAGGAGGGTTTGGATGATGATAATGCCCTAATAATGCCTCATGATGGAGAGATGTCCCACCCTCTCCTAGCATTGATTCGGAGCAAGGACGTTCTAGGAATGTTGCATTCTGACAGGAGGCCGCTCAGAGCGCAGTTCGCAGAGATCAAGCATTCGATACTGATTGAAGAGCCTGAAATCCTTCGGAACGTGAACTCACCCGAGGACCTGGGGTGACACTCCCCCAGAGCAGATAAGATCGATAATCTCGGGGTATAGAGTATGCTCTACCTTCTTGACCCTATCCTGAAGTGACTCCTCATCGTCGTCAGGGAGAATGGGCACTTCTCTTTGAGCAAGAATGGGGCCTGAATCAACGCCCTCGTCAACCAGGTGTACGGTACAACCCGTGGTTTTGGCGCCTGCAGCGAGTGCGTCTCGGTGAGCATGGGCCCCAGGGAAATCTGGAAGTAGAGATGGATGAATGTTCAGTAGTCTTCCCTTCCAAATTGCAACAAAAGATGGTGTCAGGATTCTCATATACCCACTTAGAACAACTAGTTCAACTCCGGAAGATTTGAGTTGTCGTAAAATCATACTCTCATGTGCTAGACGACGCTCGGTGCTCTGCAGTCCCTTTGGAAGTGGAATCCCAATCGTGGTGATTCCTGCACTCCTACCATGCTCTAGTCCTCCAGCATTTTCACTATCTGCAATTACCAAAACCGTCCGATGACACCTAGGCTTGGAAGATTGGAATGACAATAGGGAAGACAGTCCCGATCCGCCTCCTGAAATCATAACGGCCAACCTCAGAGGCTCTTCGATAGAAGCGGCTCTAGGTAGAACGAATGGCGCCTCCATGTCTTTGTGGTGGGGAGTTTCCGCTTGAGTCTTCGGATAACTCAAACTTAAACGAAGGCGGGGTTACCAGTGAGTGTAGTTCATGGAAAGAACAGCCACCATTGACGAAATTGTTGAGAGATATTGCGTATCCGGCAATCCCTTTCTGAGTCGTTTGTACCTGGGGTTAGGGTTCCTGTTCATAGGTTTCGCAATAATCGGCCTTTGGGTTCCGGGATGGCCTACGGTTTCTTGGGCTGTACCAGCGGCCTTCCTCTTCTCATACTCCAGCGAGAGAATGTTCAGGTGGACTCTTACGAATCGATTCTTCGGATCCGCGATGTTCGATTACTATGCAACTGGAAAGACGGTGCCAAGTCATGCAAAAGTAGCAATCATTGCGCTTATTGGGTTGATGTCTGCAGCTTCGGCGACCTTCGTCTGGAAGGTTTCTACACTTGGTGATGGAGAAATTTTCGAGCCGTCCTCATGGAATGGTGCTGATCCGGGATATGGGGCTGTGACCATTATCCTAGTCGGGCTTTTCGGTATGTTTTACGTGGCAACCAGAGTCAGAATCAGAGAAATAGGCTGACTCAAACTCTTTTTGCAGATGACCAACCCGCGGATGTAGAGAAACATGGACTTCGACACAATCTCAGTAAGAGGCAAGAGCAAGCCAGACCCGACAACGGGTGCGATAGTACCCCCGATATACCAGACTGCGACCTATGTATTGGAGGAGATAGGGATCGACAAGGGGTTCGACTACACTCGCTCATCCAATCCCACTAGGCAGGATCTAGAGGAGCACTTGGCCGCATTGGAGGGAGGTAAGTTTGGGATTGCTTTCTCCAGTGGAATGGCAAGTGCGGACAGTTGTATGAAGCTTCTAAGTCAGGGCGATCACGTTGTCTGCTGTGATGACGTATATGGGGGGACTGCGAGGCTTTTCAACAACCTGATGACGAACTATGGAGTCGAATTCACCTACGTCGACTCACAAGTGGCGGAGAATGTCCAGAAAGCTATACGTCCAGAGACGAAGATGGTGTGGGTAGAAACCCCAACAAATCCACTTTTGAAGGTGACAGACCTAGAGGCTGTAGGGAAGATCGCGAAGAGTAATGACCTGCTTTACGTTGTGGATACCACTTTCGCGACCCCGGTTTTCCTCAGGCCTCTGGAGTATGGGGCTGATCTGGTGCTTCACAGTACCACGAAGTATCTGAGTGGACATAACCAGATTATCGGAGGCGCAATTATTACCGATAGAGACGATCTATATGATCAGTTGAAGTATATCCAGAAGAGCGTTGGAGCGGTCCCTAGCCCGTTCGATTGCTGGTTGGTGATTATGGGTCTGAAGACCCTTCATCTGAGGATGCAGAGACATTGGGAGAATGCGGAGAAGATAGCGTCCTACTTGGAGGAACATCCGAAGGTATCCAAGGTGGTCTATCCCGGATTGGAATCACATCCCATGCACCACGTAGCCAAAAGTCAGATGAAAGGGTACAGTGGGATGATCTCGTTCGAGTTGGAGGGGGGACTGGAGGCTGGTAAGAAATTAATGAATTCGGTCGAGTTGTGCCTCCTTGCCGAGAGCTTGGGTGCTGTAGAGACTATGATCACCCATCCTGCAACTATGACTCATGCGGAGGTTCCTAGGGAGGAGCGTTTGGCTAGAGGGTTTGAAGACGGCCTGGTCAGGCTCTCTGTGGGAATCGAGGACCCAAATGACCTGATTGCTGATTTGGAGAAGGCCTTCGAAAAGGTGTGATCATTCCCATTCGTCTGGTTCCCAACCGTTCTCTCTAAGCCAGTCGTCGTTATAGAACTTCGAAAGATATGGATTACCGGCATCTGGGAGAACTGCGACCACCATGGCTTCCTCACCATTTTCCTCTGCCTCGTTGGCAATATCGATAGCCACCTTGATCGAGCCCCCACATGAGCCTCCGCAGAACATCCCCTCCCTCCTTGCAAGGGCTCTCGCCCATTGGAAGCACTCTCCGTCATCGACCTGACGAATCTCATCAATTACAGAGAAATCGGTTGCAGATGGGATAAAATCCTCTCCGAATCCTTCGACCTTGTACGTGTCTGGCTGCCCCATGGTCCCCTCTTCGAACCATTGTTTGAGAATAGAGCCAACTGCGTCGACTCCCACAATCTTTGGTGGTTCTGATCCATTTGACTCGGCCATCTCCTTCAATGACTTGGATGTGCCAGAAATCGTCCCACCAGTTCCCATAGTGGCTACGAAGTGGGTTATCTTTCCCTGAGTCTGCTCCCAAATCTCCGGTCCTGTCGAGAGGTAGTGAGTCAATGGATTCGCCTCGTGCGAATATTGGTCGGGATACCAGGCTCCAGGTATCTCTCTTGCCAGTCTAGCAGCCACTTCGTAGTACGAACGGGGATCCTCCTTCTCTACTGCGGTCGGACAGACGTGAACCTCAGCTCCCATGGCCCGTAGGAGGTCTATCTTCTCCTTACTCATCTTATCTGCCATGGTGAAGATGCAGCGATAACCCCGCTGTGCAGCAACCATTGCTAGTCCTATTCCAGTGTTTCCAGAAGTTCCCTCGACAATCGTCCCTCCTGGTTTCAGTAGTCCTTTCTCCTCAGCGTCTAGAACCATCTGCAAACCGATTCTATCCTTTATCGATCCTCCAGGGTTACATCTCTCAAGCTTGACCCAGACGGAAGATTTTCTCAGGTCCTCCGTAATTCTATTCAATCGAATAAGGGGCGTATTGCCTATGGCTGATACCAAGTCCTCAAAGGTATTGGAACGTGGTTGCGATGGGTTGGACACAGTGGTGCATCGAACCCCGCTGTATGATGGTTTTCACTCAGAGTTTCTTGATGATTTGTAGTAGTTCCATCCAGCAAAAGGTAGGCTCCAGAAGACGCCGCCCAAAGCGGCGAATGGAATGAGCAAGAGCCAGTATGAATACTCGTCAAGTGATGGGCCTCCGAAAGTTGCACCGAATACAGGAAAAATGAAGGTGCCAAAAGAGGTTGGAATGAGATGATATAGACTAAGTCTCACGTTGAGTTTTTCCTCCCAGATTTTCCGAGTTAGAATCGGGGGTAATAGGGATATACAAAGAAAGCCGATTACCGCACTGCCGCATGACTCGAATATCATATCACCTAGAGACAGAAGTAGAAGCATCAAGATAGCAATCATTGCCCCGGATACCGCTCCGCTGGAGAGGATTTGCTTCCAATTCAGGTACTCACCTAATGTCTGAAGAGGCGGATTCCTGTAAATATCATTGCCATATCATGCTGGTTAGCGGCCTCAATTACTTCATCGTCACGAATTGAGCCTCCCGGTTGCACAATACTGGTAATCCCGATTTCATTTGATGTGTCTATCCCATCGCGGAAGGGAAAGAAGGCATCGGATATCATCATGGCTCCCTTTGCTCTTTCACCCGCCCTCCTTGCCGCTATTCGGACTGACTCCACCCGACTAGTCTGCCCGGGGCCGACTCCCACGGTAGAGTAACCATTCTCTGTCTTACGTACTAGAATAATCGCATTAGACTGGACTTCGGCAATCACGGAGGTACCGAACCTAGCCAGATTTAGCTCGTCCCCGTCAAGCATCTTTTCGGTAACATGGCTTACATTTTCCCAATCGATGTTAGGAACGCCCTGGATCTGGGATAGCCAACCTCCCTGTACTTGTCGAATCTTTGGTTCATCTGTAAGTTCGCCTAATGGATCAAGAGTCAGAATTCTCCTATTCTTGCTCTCAGAGAGAATCTCCAAGGCATCCGATTCGTAACCCGGTGCAATCATACATTCAAAGAAGTGATTTCCGATTGACTCGGCGGTTTCTCTTTCAACCACCTGATCGAATGCGATAACGCATCCGAATGCGCTCTCTGGGTCGCTGGCCAGAGAGTTTTCCCAGGCAGAAACCTGATTCTCGGAGATAGAGGCCCCACTGGGATTTGTGTGCTTGATGACTACACAAGAGTGAGTGCCGAAATCGCAAGTCTGCGAGATAGACCTGACTAGCCTCAGCGCAGCGTCGAGATCCAGGTAGTTGTTGTATGAGAGGGGTTTGCCACCATGTTGAACTGCTCTCGAGAGCCCTCTTGACGCCCCAGGAGATGGGAAGAAAGAAGCCGGTTGGTGAGGATTCTCCCCATACCTTAGTTCTACACCCTGATCTGAGGTTGTCAGAATTCTATTTGGAATCATACTTTCTGTGAATCTCCCCCACAACTCGTTAGAAACTGCAGAGTCGTATGCTGCGGTAGATTGGAATGCAGATATTGCCAAGTCCCTCCTCAACCCTAAATCGACCCCAGAGGGGTTCCCCTCGGTTTTCGAAAGCGCTTCCAGTACCGATCTATGCTGATCTGGGTTTGTGATTACAATGACGTCTGCATGGTTCTTTGCCGCCGATCTCACCATCGCCGGTCCACCAATATCAATCATCTCAATTAGTTCCTGTTCGCTTGCCGGGGGGTCTCGCGCAGCGGTTTCTTCGAAAGGATACAGGTTTACGCATACCATGTCTATTGACCCATATCCCATTTCCACCAGTTTTTCCATATCCTGTTTCGAATCGCGCCTGGCAAGTATCCCTCCGTGGACCGCGGGGTGTAGGGTCTTGACCCTGCCATCGAATATCTCGGGGTGACCTGTAGCTTCGGATACATCCATTACTTCGATTCCCGAATCTCTGAGTCTAGTTGCGGTTCCACCCGTCGATAGGATTGCCCAGCCCATGGATTGTAATGATGCAGCCAGTTCTTCGATTCCGGTTTTGTCCCAGACGCTGATCAGCGCTGTGGGTCGCTCCATGGGAATCCGTGTGTGAAGGAGGCTTGAAGGTTCGTGGTCGCTATTCGCCCCTAGCTGAAATGACCTGATCTATTCGTAGCATCCCCATTGCCGTCTCGGTGGCCGATTGCAAGGAGTTCTCAATTACTGACCTAGGGTGCCAGACCCCTTCGACTATCCATTTCTTGCCGTGCTCGGAAATT
>LUSA01000028.1 GCA_001629235.1 Marine group II euryarchaeote REDSEA-S43_B8
TGCTAATACGGCAACAGATCCAACCCATAGGACTCTGTCCGAGACGCCACTCTGATCTCTAAGGATAATGGAGACAGTTACTATAGCCCCAATCGCCGTGAAGAAATGGTAAGACGACACTCCGAGAGACGCATCAACATATTCATCGTTCAACAATACCAGAGTGAGAATTGTAGCAGTAATCAGGAGTGGTTGAGATACCCTCCGTGACTGAACCCCCCTAACCACCAGGTACGAACCACCAAATGCTCCTCCTAGGAAGGTCACCATTCCGAGAGCGTACCCCAAGTCCTCACGATTTGATGCGACAGCTAGAACTGCTCCAACCATGCCCAGCGAAATCGAGACTCCCCATAGTCCTGGTTTTCCAAGACCCAAAGTTTCGAATCCCTTCGAGAACCAGTTCTCATTCTTTGAGAAGACAGTTGCCATGTACGCGTTCATTGAGGTGACTACCATTAGAAGTAGGAACAATAGTAATGGCTTCTCTATAGGCATGACCTGCAGAGGTCCGGCAGAAAATTGCGGTGTTATCGCGTGCATCCCAATCCATAGATTGGAAGACGCAATTCCGAGGGATGCTAGGTTCCCAGATCCCCTGTTTATTGCAATCCCATGTAGGATTATAGTTGCAATCAGGATCATGACTGCCACCCCTAACTCCCCGAATTCTGTCCCCGCAGTAGATCCAATTGCAAGAAGGACCAGCGTCGATTGAGCAGCTATTGCATCATGATCGTGTCTATAGGCGACCAAGATATTGACCACTACAAGTAGTAACAATACAATGCCAAGCAAAAGATCATCCTCGATAACTCCCCAGTTTCTCAACTCTATTGCTAGTCCGTAGAGGACCTTCATGGAGATAATCACCCAGGTTATTCCCAGTAGGCTAAGTCTCTCCTTAGGGATCCATAATTCCCTAAATTACGATCATCGACACCATCAGAATCCAATTTACTCTCTGTTCGCCCTCGGTTGATAGTTGAGAGACAATATCTCTCTCTGGCGGGGAAGAAACACCGCCGTCTCTGCTTACCCTTCCTGGTGAATCTTCATCGAGCTCAGCGAATGGATCGAATAAGTCCCCTATTGCATCGTCCTGTTTCTGATCCTTCTTCGAATCATCGACATTTTCAGATACATCCAGATTTCCTATGTCGATTCCTGATGGAAGCCTGAACTCCCTTTCTCGGATGACCTTGTCTGGTGACTCATCGTGTCCCATTGGCCCCCTAACAGAGGATGTATTGCATAATCACATCCCCTGATGGGACGATAAACGAACACTATTGAAATGAAGAATTAATTTTTCGAGCCGTAACGCTTGAAGTCTTGTTCCCTCTCGGGCTGGTTGGGGGGAGTTGCGATTCAGAGTTCCTCTCAAAGTAGGGCTGTCGATTTGTCACAGCATGGTTTGGAACCCAGTGGAAACGTTCACTGGAATATGGGTCCTGAAGAGCTCCACCAAATGGCGGTTGACTTGAACGAGGCTAAACTCACATCAGACTCTGTATTACTTGCAGTTACTGGAGAGAGAACAGGACGCTCTCCAAATGACAGATTCATCGTGGATGAGGTTGGAATGGCAGAAGAGGTCTGGTGGGGGGAGGTCAATAGACCAACGGCTCCGGCGGTTTTCGATAGACTATTAGTCAAGGTCCAAGAACACCTCAATTCGGTAGAGAATGTATTCGTCAAGGACGCCTTCTGCGGAGCTGACAAGGACTACAGGATGCCAGTTAGGCTAGTGACTGAGAAGGCATGGCATGCAGCATTCATGCACAACATGTTCGTTCGAGCTACGGAAGAGGAGATAGCATCTCACATTCCCGAGTTCACGATTCTCCATGTTCCAGAGATGAAGTCAAGTATGAGCGACGGAGTGAACTCCGACGTTTTCGTAATAATTGCTCTGGACAGAGGAATGGTGATAATCGGAGGGACTCACTATGCTGGCGAGATTAAGAAGGCTATTTTCACAATAATGAATCATATCTTGCCTTCTAAGGGACTTCTCCCAATGCATTGTTCTGCCAATACAGACGGGGAGAACGCAGCTCTATTCTTCGGGCTTTCCGGTACCGGTAAAACGACACTATCTGCAGATTCCAACAGAGCACTTGTCGGAGACGATGAGCATGGCTGGTCAGACAACGGGGTTTTCAATTTCGAGGGAGGGTGCTATGCTAAGCTAATCCGCCTCTCTGAGGAGGACGAACCGGCGATATATGCAACTACAAAGATGCCCGGATCAATTCTAGAGAATGTGGTATTGAATGCAGACGGATCTCCTGACTTCGACAACGGCTCTCTAACTCAGAACACTAGAGGATCGTATCCAATCGAATTCATAGAAAATCGTACTCCGGATTCGATGGCCGGTAACCCGAACAATGTGGTGTTCCTAACTTGTGATGCTTTCGGGGTGCTCCCTCCGCTTTCGAGATTAACTCCCGAACAAGCCGCATATCACTTCATGTCGGGATATACTGCTAAGGTTGCTGGTACCGAGATGGGTGTTACAGAACCCCAGGCCACGTTCTCGACTTGCTTTGGGGCACCATTTATGCCGAGGCATCCGAGCATATACGCAGATTTGCTCTCCAAGAAGATCCGTGAGAATGATGCAAAGTGCTGGCTGATCAACACTGGGTGGATTGCCGGTGGGGCAGATGCAAGTAGTCGAATCAAGATTAGCTGGACTAGAAATCTTCTCAATGCAGCAATCAATGGAAATCTGGATAATGTCGTTTTCGTCAAAGACGAGAGATTCGGGTTTGAGATTCCCACTACCTGCGAGGGAGTGCCCGACCATATCCTACAGCCCAGAGAAACATGGGATGATGAGACTAGGTACGACCGTCTAATCGATTAGTCTCTGACTGGCCGCTCTCTGGGCATCTACTGCACAAATCGCTGCCATATGCACCACGTCTCTAGTACTGTCTCTACGCTGAAGGACGTGAGCAGGCCTGGAGAGACCCTCCAATATGGGGCCGGTCATCTCGGCCCCTGCTACTCTCTGAAGTAACTTGTAGGCAATGTTTGCGGAAGCAAGATTGGGACAAATTAGAACATTGGCCGGGCCGTAGAATGACATGAATGGGTAGTCTTGTTGTATATCAGGAACCAGGGCAGTATCTGCCTGCATGGGCCCGTCAATTACCAAATCAGGCTCGATTTCCCTTACTATCTCAATTGCCTCTTCGATCCTATCTGTCCTCATTTCTGCAGATGTACCGAAATTCGAGAAGGAAAGCATTGCAACCTTAGGCTTCACTCCGAACCTCTTTGCAACTTTAGCTGTCTGAACAGCTATCTCTGCTAACGTTCTAGCATCTGGATAAATATTGATAGTTGCATCCCCGATGAACATCAACTGACCATTCACAGTCATCATGTACATCCCCACTATTCTGTGAGAATTCGGATCAGGTCCGATTACCTGCAAGCAAGGCTTCACTATATCCGGGTACTGGTGGGAAATACCACCAAGATAGCCATCGGCATCGCCCATTCTGACCATCATCGGAGCGAAGAATGTTGTTGACTTCAACTGTCTAATCGCATCCTCCCTCGTCAGTCCCCTCCTGCCTCTTTGCTGATGCAGTTCGTCAGCGTAACTACCTCTCCTCCTTTCATCGTATCTGACATCAATCATTTCGCAATCAATACTCAGCCCTAACTCTTCCTTAACTGCTTCAATCCTCTTCTTCTGTCCTAGAAGAATTGGCTCGCATATTCCTTCTGAAATGCACTGAGATGCCGCCTTTACGATAGTGGGGTCCTCTCCCTCACAGAAAACAATCCTCTTCTTATCCCTCTTGGCTTGGTTAATGACCCTCCTCATTATTGATCTGGTCAGTCCTAGTCGGGACTCCAACTTCTCTCGGTATGAGTCTACGTCGAACTCGTCTGCAGAAAGTCCAGAAACCCCCTCTTTTACAGCCGCTTCAGCCACTGCGCTCGCTTCCCAGATCAGTACCCTCGCATCGAAAGGCTTGGGAATCAAGTAGTCGGTCCCGAATGACATCTGCTCACCCTCATAGGCGGATGAAACGTCATCTGGCACAGGCTCCTTCGCAAGTTGAGCAAGCGCCTTGGTCGCTGCCATCTTCATTCCTTCTGTTATTTCGCTAGCTCGAACATCCAAGGCCCCTCTGAAGATGTATGGGAACCCGAGAACGTTGTTAATCTGGTTAGGATAGTCGGATCTTCCAGTTGCAACTATGGCATCATCCCTCACGCTAGATACTTGCTCGGGGGTAATCTCTGGATCAGGATTGGCCAGTGCGAAAATCAAGGGTCTTTCTTCCATACTTTTGATCATATCAGGAGACACTAATCCTCCTTTGGATAGTCCAAGGAAAACATCTGCTCCATCCAAGGCTTCACGGATTCCGCCTTCAGGTACATCCCTGGCGAACTCAGACTTGTACTCGTTCAATTCACCATTCTCCATCCTCTTGGATGTTACAATCCCCTTCGAGTCGACCATCGTCATATTCTCGGGCTTCACTCCTAGTCTTCGGTAATGCCTCGCGCATGATATGGCAGAGGCCCCGGCTCCGAGTATTACCACGCTAACTTCCCCAATCTCCTTTTCAACGACTTCGAGCCCGTTCAGTAAGGCTGCTCCGGAGATTATTGCGGTTCCATGTTGATCATCGTGCATTATCGGAATGTCCAACTCTTCCACAAGCCTTCTTTCAATCTCGAAGCACTCAGGTGCCCCAATATCCTCGAGATTTATGCCTCCAAAGGTAGGTGCTATTGCCTTGACCGCTTCAACGAATCCATCCACATCGGTTCTATCTACCTCTATGTCGAAAACGTCGATATCTGCGAATGCCTTGAACAGAAGCCCCTTGCCCTCCATTACTGGCTTGCTAGCTAGGGGGCCAATATCTCCCAGCCCTAGGACTGCAGTGCCATTGCTGATAACAGCCACTAGATTCCCCTTTGACGTGTACTTGTATGCCTCTGCGGGGTTATCCCTAATCTCTTCGCAGGGATATGCCACACCAGGAGAGTAAGCAAGAGAGAGCTCCCTCTGTGTACCGTGTGGCTTTGTTGGGACCACTGTGACCTTCCCTCTTGGCTCGGAAGAGTGGTATTCCAATGCGTCTTCGCGCAACTGGTCATTGCTCACAGTGTCACCTCGGATGTCCCGGAACAACCATCTCCTTTGATGCTATCCTATTCATTATCGTATGATTATCGGCCAATATGGCCTTGTTTACGGTTTTTTTACATCTAGTATTTTTTCAGATGATGAGCAAGTCGCGGACGACTACCCCTACCCTTCATAAATTGCACAACGAGGGACTCGCTTCGTTCCATGTACGCTAGTGGCAAGACAACCGGTGAGAGAGCCAAGGCAATTGCCTTGGTTACTCTGATGATTTTACTCCCATGGGGTGCAAATCAGTCCCCTCCATCAGACTTGGAAATGAAGGAATCAGACTACATAGATACTAACTATATCTCCAGCAAGTCATGGGGAGTAAATGGTAGCAATGACACTGGTTGGATCGTCCTAGATGCCACCGATTCAGACCCTGAAAACGGGACTCCCGCACTTTCTGATTTTTTCATGGAGTTCGCACCCGGTGCCGTGATTGACAACCTGACTTTCGAAGTGGCCGTTAACGGAAGCGATGGATATTGGGTGAATCAACCCCAGATTGCAGTTATGGACACTCAGACCAGTGTTTTGGACTGGAGCGGACGCGGTGATCTAGGGAGGCAGAACGCCTTCTCAGACAACTCGCCAAGCCTTGTGGACGGCATTCTCGACTCATCCCTAAAGCCAAACACAATCAGTGACGCATCCTGGCAGATTCCAACCGGAATTGAAATCACAGACTTGGTTATCCAGGCCCTCCGCCCCGTTGATCCAAAGCTATCATTCAGCCCCATAGAGGTCTCAATCCATGGTAGTGCATACAACCCATTCGATGGAAGGCTATACATTCTGGTCGACGACGATCTGCTGGTGTTGGATGATAACGCAAACAAGCGCATCATCGATATAATTCCAGATATATTCGGGAGATCTATCGCCACGGATCCGAACAGGGACATGCTCTACATTGGTGATGAAGGAGGGAACGTAACTGCCATGGGCCTATCCGACTCAGATTATGTTTCAGATTTCCCCGAAGAAATCAACTCATCAATGACGGATCCAATTCTTGCGTTGGCAACGGACATATTCGGAGTATTGTGGGGAGCATCCGAGTGCTCTATCCACTACTTGATGCCCGCAAAGGGATCTCTCTGGAAGTCTCTAGACTTCTGCTCTACCTTCCAGGAAGAAACTCCATTGGAATTGTACATTGATGGCAGGAATCTGTTCTTGGCAACAGAGGACCATGGAATCAGGGTGATAGAGTACAACGTCTCATCGGGCGATCCAACGTCAATAGTAATCGAGAGAAACGTGGTTTGGGACGATTCCAACCTACTCTCCGGGAATTCGATCGCCGACATCGCCGTTTCCGATGACATCCTTTACATAGCGACTTCTGACTCTGGCATAGACAGGTTCGACATCTCGTCTGAGTCGTGGGTTCCATCCTGGACTTCATCTAATTGGCTATCCTCTGACATTACAATCGGTCTGGCTGTCACCCCGGGATGGCTGTACATTCTGGGCGAGCAGCAGGTCCAGACGTACGATACCGATGTCTTGCTCTTCAGCAGCGAAATATCCCTATCCGATTTGGGTCTCTCAGGATCCGGAAACAGCATCAGTCCTTGGCCAGGAGGACAATCCCGTTCCCCCTCAGACTCTTTGGCAATAATAGGCGACTCCTCGGGAACGATGGGTAGAATCCTGGGCGATGTCTCAGACGGATCCTTCCCACTAGTCAGTAGCCCTTCAATCGAGGATGCACAGATAACCGCGATAATAGATGACGGAGAAGCAGGCGAGTTCTGGATTGCCTCTGGAACAATCATCGACATGATGGACAAGAGAGACAATCTCTGGAAGGAGCCAGTGGACATCTCTGACAGCATCCCTTCGATAGAATCGGGAGAGGTTTCAATCACTTCGATAGAACAAGACGAAGACGGTTGGGTCTGGATTGGAACCTCTGGTAGTGGGGTCCACAGGCTCAGTAATGCAGATGGGTCCCACTTCGGAAAAATCCAGGGAACCAATTCGGAATCGATCACCAGTTTGGCTTTCGACTCCAATACTGCAACTCTAGTTATCGGACACTCAGATGCAGGAATCTCCCTCTACTCTACCGATTCGAATAACGTAATCGGGACATTCTCCGAGTCGGAGGGGCTCGACTCTGACAGAATCAGGGACATCGCCACTAGATTTGGAATCGCATACATCGCTACACAGGATGCTGGAGTGATGAGAATCGATCTAAGTACTCCCGAAATAATCGGCTCTTGGCAATCTCTCGGTGTGGACAATCTAGACACGGCTCCCGTTGCAGTCGATGGAGAGGTAATTTACCTAGGCCTTCCAGGACTAGGGATACTCCTAATCGATAGACTGACGAGCGATATAGTAGACCTGTGGACTCCGGACGACCCGAATGGAATTCCGGATGAAGATGTGAACACTCTGGCGTTGGACTTCTTTGGTGGCCTGTTGGTTGGCTCGGAGGTACAGAACACCGGTGCCAACTCAAACGGAGGCTTGGCAAGGTGGGACGGTTCCAATTGGCAACTGCTTCCCACCAGCATTCCCGGCTGGAATAACGATCCCTTCGAGTTCTACGATGTTTCCAGCGATGCCAACGGAGTCTATGCTGGAACTAACAGGGGGGCCTGTATGTGGAACTGGCCTGACCCAAACAACCCCCAATCGCAGTTCACACTCGAGGACTGCTGGACCACTGGAGGAAATGGCGGCGGAGGAGGGGGAGGAGATGGCATGCCTTCTCGCTTCGTAATTGCCGTTGATCCGATTGGTCCTGACCTACTCTATGCCGGAACAACCGAAGGCGCCGCAGTAATCAACACCTCAAATGGGACAGTAGTTGAGGTTTGGACGGCAGGAGACGATACCGAGAGGGCCAGAGTCCACAAGCACCTCGACACTCTTTACCTCGGCTTTGAGAACCTCGGGATAGCTCGCTTCAATCTCACATCTGGAAACTGGCTATCCTCTTGGGACGGATCCCAAGGAATACTAGACGATGACGATGTTACAGTCCTGATAGAGGGAAGGGAAGAGGGTACAATGTGGGCTGGAGGGGACTTTGGCCTTACCCTAATCGACCTGGTCAACGGCACTGTCCTAGTTCAGTGGGATAGGGGGAATAACCAGGACGGACCTACTCTACCGAACTACTCACCGGCTGAGATACTGATTGTTGACAACTTGATGTACTACTCCCCACAAAGGGCGAATCCCTGGAATACTAGGGACGAGGTTTCTAGGATTAACCTAGACAACAATACCTCCCTATCATCCATTGATGCCGGTGCTCGCCTTGGTTTCAACGGAGTAGTCCACGGCATGAATCAGATAGGGGATGAAGTCTGGATAAGCGTAGTTGAGACATCGGGTTGGGGCGGCTCTGGAGACCCAGGAACTATCCTCAGGTGGAATACGACTTCAGGAGATTGGGAGGACGACTTACAGACCATTGGAGACGTAGGCAGGGTAAATGCCCAATACCTAGGGGATTGCTTCCCCCTAAACGCTTCTTGCGAGCTTTGGGTAGCCTATGGGGAGGATATCCTCAGACGTTTCTCTGTCCCGAATATGACTCTGCTCAATCAGTGGGACGACGTCGACGGAAGGATCAGGGGAATGGTCGAATTCCAAGGCGAGTACCTCTTCGCCAGCATGAATGGGGTTCTTAGGTGGGACCCAAGTAACCAGACTTGGCTCTCGTCATGGCTTCCCGGAGACGGCCTCCCTCAAGACTCTGAGTTGGACTTCTACTCCATGAAAGTGGTAGGGAACGACCTCTGGGCCGCCTCTGGATACGGTAATGACGGGCATGTCATGCGACTTTCAGGTAACAACAGTAACTGGACTGTTTGGGACGTGGATACTAATGATATCCCCGATGGGTACGGTGCTGACATCGTGCTCTGCCAAGACATAGTACACATTGCGGTAGGATTCTCCGCTTGGCAATGGTGGGCAGTTGGTGGGGGGATAGCTCGCTTCGATCTTTCGGACCATGATGGCGATGGCGTGACAGAGGAGTGGATTACACCGATTACAGAGGACAACTCGAATATGGTAGACAGGGATGCAAGAGCACTAGCCTGCGACGAACAGAATGAGATTCTGTACGTGGGATTCGATACTGACAACGTAGGGATAGATCGATTCGACTATTCATCCAATAACTTCCTAGATACTCTAACCCCGGAAATGGGTGTCTCGGAGAACCCGGTCTTCCCGGGTGGAATGCTCTTCGACGAGGACCTACTGTTGGTCGCTCACTTCGATGGTGAGGGGGGAATCACTCGTGTGTTAACATCGGGCACATCGGCTACTTCCGGACAGGTAATCGGACAGGGTATGGATTCATGCTCAATAGTCAGAGCACCCACTGCTACGCGTTCTTACGCGATTGGCAGGTCTGGCGACCTTTCTGGGATTAATAGGGTGGACAGACTGGATGCAACCGGCCTCATAGAGGGAGGCTTTGACGAGCTCGTCGGCCTCCCCTCTGGAGTCGTTCACGAGATGATTTCGAACGGGACTCACGTATGGGTGACGGTGGGGTCTTCCGAGTATTCGTACGTGGCTTCTACGGTACTACAGGGGGAAATTCTGGATAATGGTTCAGTCTTCTGGCAATACGGTTTCGACGCATTCACTGAATCAATAAATGAGATCTTGTTAGTGGACGAGGAGATATGGGCCTCCACCGTTGGGAATGGGCTCTTCTCGTTCAACCTCACCCAGAGGTCATTCCAACCAACCCCCCCATCTCTTCACAATCAGATGGATGGGCTTCTCATGGATGGAGAGCAGATGTTCGTAGGCTTGATGGGTTGGGACGGCAGCTCTGCTGGTTTCCAGTCCTTCGATCCGAGCTCTCGCACGTGGGGTCAGGGAAGTCTGTTGGCTGGATTGCCCAGCAACATAGTCACTGACTTCGTTCAGTTCGGTGAGCATGTCCTGATTTCCACTCACGGTGGAATAGGCCTTTGGAACCAGACAAAGTATGACTGGGACGACCCTATCACAACTGTCGACGGCCTGCCGACACCGATTTCTAACCACCTCTTCGTTCCTCCTTCCCCCGTGCTCGGAAACGGCTCTGTCCTTATTGGAGGACCGACTGGCATGATAGACTCGGTCTCCAGGGAAGTGAATGACACATCCACTGGCTCGATGGTGACCATACACCATGACGCCGCCCTCTTCATCTCCCACAATGGTCAGGGATTGACCAGGCCAGGGGTCTCTGCTTGGGACCTAGGAACCGACAGCTCGAACGGGACGTACAATATCGACATGATCCCCAGCAATGACGTAAGCGCAGTGGAGACCGATATATGGGGGGTGCATATCGCTACCTCCATCCAGCCGCTAGTGCACTGGAACGCATCCTCGATGAAAATAGAGGCCGGACCAGGGGGAATAGATCTCCAGGCTTGGCCAATCATGGAACTAACATCGGATGGAAATCACCTAGCTGCTATCTCAGCCAGCAAGATTAGCATTGTAGAGGCTACCGGCGACCACGGAGTCGTCAAGATTGGAGAAATGGCTGGAGCGGTATCTGGGGATGCAGATTTGTGGATGGGATTAGCCGTAATCGGAGAAGACGGACTTCACATATTCAAGCCGATGGAGACCCTCAGGGAGATTCCAAGGGAGAATCAGCGGCGGGCCTTCCCGCTAACGGCTATTTTCGCTGACAGGACCATGGACATCACGGAAAGCACCAGACCAGGGATGCAGACCGTATTCGCGTCCTCCGATAACCCCATCACGATCCCACTGGACCAGAACCAGGACAACTCCTCGGAGATTCTCCTCTATCCAGGGGCGCTCACCTTCTCTTCTCCAGAGAGCGGTTCGTGGGTATGGGCCAGATCGACCAACCTGAACTACACTGGAAGCTGGGACCTGGCTTCTCTTGACCATGGAATAGAGGAGGCATTCCAGACTGCGATATTCGATACACAACCAGGATCGCTATCCTCCACGGTGCACCTCCAGATGCAGTCACCTACCGATGGTAAACTCAAGATCAGGATTACTTACGACTGGGAGAGACTGGAGGCTCCCACAGTGATGACCAGCCTCTATGACAGACCCAATGACGGAGGAGGGGTTCTGCATGCATCCTGGATGCCTGCTCAGGACTCTGCATGGTACGCCTACAGGGTGTATCTTTGGGACTCCACTGACAATCCAGACTGGAATCCAACCAAGGACGACCTCGATGACCTCCCCTCATACCAGAGAATCCCGTATTGGTCTCAGACTACCACCGTGTTCCAAACAGGCAACAGCAATGGCTCTGAGGTACCGCTATCAGACCAGAGGCAGTACAGGGCCGCAATAGCAATCGAGTATCCAGACGGAAGCCTCGGAGACCTAGTTTCATGGGAAGGCAACGCTACTCCGACCGATGAGGTTCCATCTCCGCCAGAATGGCTGGACGTCCAACCAGTGTCAGGAGGGGTTCCCGGAACCGTGACAGCAGAGTGGTCTGCCTGTCAGGAGCTAGACCCACAACTAACCAGAATCTGGGCAGTCCAGCAGGAGATAACCAACGCCCTGGCACTTTCCGAACCGATGGACTTCGCATTCGCTGCTGGCAACTCGACCACCCTTGAGTTAGATGGAAACGTCCCATACTGGTTCGCAGTCGTATGCGTCGACGATTCGGGGCAGTTCGATCCCTCTAACGCCACAGTCGTGGGTCCAGTTGTGACTGCTGGAGGCCTCAATGACGGGATAGCCCCAGCACAGATTACCGGGACATCCGCAAACGACGCCCCCAACGACGAGGGAAGCCGAATCGAGGTAAGCTGGAACCCAAACCAGGAGGCGGACTGTTCCTACCACGTCATCTACATCCTCCCTGCATCTGGATGGACCGCTCCTACCTCCGTAGACGGCTGGCCCGTAGCCGAGATCATTCCCGACTGCACCACCGATGAGGTGATCATAGACTC
>LUSA01000029.1 GCA_001629235.1 Marine group II euryarchaeote REDSEA-S43_B8
CGACTGCAACATAGCAGCGGTGGAAGCCGATGACCGCTACGTCGAAATCACAGGCAACGAATCCCAGTTCTACAAGTTCTACAGAATGCACAACCACCACTTCGTGGTATGGTGCGCCATGTTCGATGGCCAGTACGAAACTGCTCTCAAGTACGCTCGAAAGGCCGTCGAGACCCTCCCCGCCGGGGATGAGAATGGAGGTGCCCAGTTCATGCTGGCTGGGATCATCCCGATGGGCGCGATTTTCTTGGAGTCCTACGTCACCATGCCATGGCATGTCATGATCAGGTTCGGCAAGTGGGACGAGATACTGGCAGAGGAGATGTACACGGACGGCGAGGTGTTCCCCGCTACCATCGCTACCCAGCACTATGCTCGTGGAGTTGCCTACGCTTCCAAGGGAATGGTCCCAGAGGCTGAGGCCGAGCAGGAGCTGTTCAAGGCAGCCTTGGAGAACCCGGCGCTCGCTGGCAGGATGATGCATAACAATTTCATGTACCAGGACCCCTCAGAAGGACCCTCGATACTAAACGTCAATGCCGCCATCCTCGAGGGCGAGATCGAGTACAGGAGGCAGTTCCTCGCCAAGGAGAATGGAGAGGACCACGACTTCACTGCGGCCTTCGACGAACTACGCCGAGGAGTGGAACTGTCGCTGAACCTGGCATACAACGAGCCCTGGGGGCAGATGCAACCAGTTCGCCACATCCTAGGCGCCCTCCTCCTTGAGCAGGGGCATGTCGAGGAAGCAGAGGAGGTCTACAGAGCGGATATCGACCTCTGGAAGGACAACATGTGGGGCCTCCTTGGCCTCAAGCTATGCCTGGAGGCAAAGGGGGGAGCCGATGAGGAGCTCGCCGAGGTCACCGCCCTGTTCAACGAGAGGAGCTCCCGTGCGGACATCGTACCAGCAAAGACCTGCTTCTGCGCCCAAGACGCGGTGAAGGACAGCTGCTGCTAGTCCGGGCAACCCAATCTCGGCTGTTCCGGTTAATTCTTCAATTCACTAAGTGGAATTCTAATCGAGGGTATCTTGAACGGCAGGGTGTGACGACTGGTCTTCGGGGGGAACACATCACCTGAGACGCCCATCTCCAGAACCTCGGCCTTGGTTATCGACTCCTTTCCACAGTCCGGCCAGACATCCACCAGGACGCCCTCATCGACCAAGTAATCAACCATGATAACAGGAACTCTGGCAAGTCCCAGAGACTTCGCAGCGGTCCACTTGTGGTGGCCGTCCAGGATCACCATCGACTCCCTATCAACGATTATCGGCTTGTAGAATCCCTTTCTCAGCAGCTTCGAAGTCCTGGTCTCCAGATTATCTGGAATGACCTCCTCGTGACCCCGAAGAGAGACAGCTTCAACCAAAACGACGTCATCTAACTGACCCTCCATCTATTGCCGATGATGCAAGCAGGCTCATAAATGAGTTCTAGGTCGGCGGGCCGCTAGAGGTATGCCAATGGGATTGCACAAGCACGTTAGTGAAGCTTGGAAGCAGCCCAAGGAGAGAATGTCCTCTAGGTACAGGGTCGACAGGATGGCAGGATGGAGGAGGGACCCAGTCTTCTCCAGGATAGACAAGCCAACCAGAATTGACGCAGCCAGGAGAGTGGGCTACAAAGCCAAGCAAGGAGTGGTTGTAGTACGAACCAGAGTCCGACGCGGTGGACTCAGGAAGGGCAAGATACACATGAAGAGAAAGCCCTCCAAGGCCGGTATCAAGAAGATCACAATGGCCAAGTCGATCCAGAGAATCGCAGAGGAGAGGGCAGCAAGGAGGTACCCAAACCTCGAGGTCCTGAACTCATACTGGGTCGGCGAGGACGGGAAGAACAAGTTCTACGAGATCATCATGATCGACCCAGAGCACCCTGCAATCAAGTCGGACAAGGACCTTGGATGGGTTTCCAGCGGCTCCAGCCATCGCGGACGCGCGTTCAGAGGCAAGACAGGCGCAGGGAAGAGAGGCAGAGGCCTGCTGAACAAGGGGAAGGGAGCGGAGAAACTCCGACCAAGCCTCAAGGCGAACAAGAATAGGGGCAAGTAATCGCTCCATTCCGTCAGATTGATGCCGAATGATGAGTGGCGTACGTGCATGGCGGACCGTCACGCTTCGGAAATCAGGGGATTACCGGTTATCATCCCCGACGGACGTCTCCTCGGTACAGTGCATGACACCGTCATCGACGTCAACAACTGGTCCTGCACCCACATCTTCGTCTCAGACCCCCCAGATGCCATTGTCGAGGGAAGAACCCACGTAGCAGTTCCGTGGACTTGGGTCAGATCGGTAGGTGACGTAGTCCTGCTGCGGTGGTTCCCGCAGACGCCCATACCCAGAAATCTGTAGATCAAAGTCCGAACGCGATTGCGATACCGTTCAAAAGGAAAGGGCGAACGGGCGGATGATGCGTTGGGCGTGCGTTTTTGCGGTATTCATCCTAATGACGCCAATCTCCTCGGTAGCCGCCTCATCCACGAAGGGAGTCATTTCCTGCTCCAATTCCAATCTAGAAAGCCTGCCCTCGAACTGGAGCCTCTCAGACCAATCGTGCCTGAGGGTGGACTTGGGAGTCCTTTCCCAGGGCGAATCGCTTTTCTTCGAGATCTCTGCGGATTCGGAGATAGACATCCTCCTATTCCCGTCGAACACCGTCTCCGTGTACCAGAACGAACAGACATACCGGATGGACTCGGTCTGGGTCAGTGACTCTGTTTTCGAGTCATTTTCAGGAGAAGGTGAGTGGCACTGGAACGTCCCTAATGACCGCGACCCAACTAGATGGTACCTGGTAATCGACAACCTAGCACACCCACAGGACTCAGGAGAGGGAGCCCAAGGGGGACAAGACTCCGAGATCACCCTCGATGGCGGGATAATCTCTCCAGAGGAGTTCACCCTTTCCGACTCCATACACAGGGTCAGTCCAGGGGAATACTCCGTCGTCCACGGGCCCTTCTCGGTAGACGAGGGAACTTTCGTAGAGATCCACGCCAGAACCATGGCAGGGGAGCCCGATATCTTCGTGATGACGGAATCGGCTTTCTCCTTCTACTCCCCCTCCTCCGACTGGTCATCTTCACTGAGAATCGTATCGGCGGACATGCTCCTGGTGAACAGTGAGAGGTACCTTCCTTGGGAAGCCTCCGATACCGACGGAGAAGAGCTCGTCATAGTCGTGGACAATAGGCCGGGCCCTGGTGGAGGGGGTGCAGGAACTTCGCATGCAGCTGTCACCGTCACGGTGACCCTAACGCCGGTCCTCTCACCGACTATCTCCAGCGAGAGCGACTTGGACTCAGTGGACGTCGGTCAATCAGTGACCCTGTCCGCATCCGAGACTCCTAACCAGTCCGACCAGATACCCAGCTCAGGCTTCTCATGGGACACAGATTCCGATGGCGTCAACGACGTGAACGGCGTGTCGACCTATCTGTGACATCCACCGACTCGAGGAGCGCAAGCACAACCAGGACGATCACCGTCTCGGACATGTCCCCGCCCAGTGTCACGATGTCCCCATCAGGGCAGATAACGAAGGGGTTCGGAGAGGAGATGTCTCTAAGCGCGACGTTCACTGATAATTGGGGCGTCGAGAGCATAGACTGGCTATTCGATGGCTCAATCGTGCTCTCAAACTACTCCATATCGGAACCCACCTCCACCCTCTCGATCCAGGTCTCCGATGACTACTCCGCCGGAGAGCACGTCGCCTCAATAATCGTCACGGACAAGTCTGGAATCTCCACCAGACAAGACGTCACGGTCATTTTCATGGACGTCTCGGCACCGGTGATTTCCCCCTATGAAGCACAGATCGAGGTAGAGAGCGGGGATCCCACGATTCTGCAGGTCTTCGCGCAGGACAACCAGTCCGACGGACTGGACTACACGTGGACCTTCGAGCAGGGGACCGAGAACGAGATTCAGTTCAGCGGACCCCAGGTCATCTACGAGTTCGAATCAGAAGGTCCCACAAGCGTGGTTTGCAGGG
>LUSA01000003.1:0-5508 GCA_001629235.1 Marine group II euryarchaeote REDSEA-S43_B8
GGGTTAGCCCGTCGACGAAGATGAATCCGCTCTTTGTGTCGACCGATGCGACCTTCGCCTTCACCCCTGCCCTGCCCCTCGGCTGGCCAAGTCTCTTTCCTCGGGAGTCGGCTTTCACGCAGTTAGGGTGGCTGAAGTCGCCTCTCGTGACTTCGACTTCGTCCCCCACCCTGACTGTGACCGAGCGAACATGTCTCAGGTCTGGGTCGTCCGATATCAGGCGAGCTCGCATTCTCTTCCTCTTCACGTGGATGGGCGCGTCTCTCTGGGACGTTCTCTGCTTTCCTGCCTTCTTACTAACCATCTATTTCACCTACACAATCTGTTTGGCCGTAGCCGCTATCCTTGGCCATCTCTCGGCCGCTTCTCTGCTGACAGGTCCCTTGATGTCTGAACCCTGGACGTCGCCCCTATCGTTGGTGATGACGCATGCGTTGTCCTCGAATTGGACCCATGTCCCGTCAACCCTTCTGAAGGGCCTTGATTGCCTGACAATCACTGCGGTGTATATCTGGCGCCTTGTCTCGGGGGTCCCTCTCCTCACGGTGACCCTGATCATGTCCCCCACTCCGGCGGATGGGTATCTCCTGGCTACTCCGCCCTTCTTGAGGACGGTGATCAGTTGGACGACCTTGGCGCCGGTGTTGTCCACGCACTCCAGGCGGGCCTGCGTTGGTAGTGCGGAGGTCACCCTCCCTGGTATTCCCTTCATTGCCCTGCCCCCTTCTCAATGACGCAGAACTTCACTGTCTTGGACAGTGGCCTGCATTCCATGATTCGGACGTTGTCGCCCGGGTTGAGTTCGCCTATGCAGCTGGGGAGGTGGGCGGAATAGCGCCTGGTCCTTTTCTCGTATCTCTCGAACTTCTTCATGTACCTGGTAGTCTGCCTCTCGACTACTACTGTGTCCTGCATTCCTTCTGAGGACACCACGCCCGTGATTATCTGTCCGCGTAGCCTCAGAGTTCCGTAGAACGGGCAGTTCTTGCTTCCGTCCCACTCCCCTTCGGGCTTGTTTACGTCTACGCCTATGTCTCTCATAATCAGGACCTCCTGTATCTCTTGCCGATTCTTTCCTCTGGCCTCTGGCCGACCGTGGAGCCGTTGATTTCATCTTCTTCGATAGTGAAGCGGATCGTGTCCTTGGCCATTGTGATCTCGTTGTTGCTGGTCTGGATGATGATGGTCCTCTTGGTCTCGTCCATTACTACTCCGGATACTCCGATCAGGGTCGGGTCTGTTGAGTCGATGACCTCCAGTTTCCTGGATAGCCAAGGTAGGTTGATCATCTGGGTCATCTAGCGCACCTCCACCTGGTATCCGTTCTGCTCGAGTACCTTCGCAGCCTTCTTCTTGTGGTCCCCCTGTAGTTCGATTGTCCTGCCCTTGACGGTTCCTCCGCTTGCGCAGGCTCCCTTGAGTATCTTGGCTAGCTGGCCGATGTCGATCGCAGTGTCCTCTATGCCCTCCACCATTGTGACCATCTTTCCGTATCTCCTCCTGACCACTGAAATCACCGCCTTCTGCTGTTCTTTGGCTATCTCCTGACAAATACATAGGTCATATGGAAGCGCACACATGTTGCAAATTCCCGCCAAATCACTCCTCCTTTTCCTGGTTCATCTTGGTTAGGAGCCTTGCTATGCTCCTCCTAGTCTGCTTGTAAGAGCCTGAGTTTGATGCTGACCCTCCAAGGGCCTGCTGGGATCTGAGTTGGAGCATCTCGTCGCGGAGATCCTCCAGGGTGGTTTCGCGCTGCTCCTGGTTCATCTCGTCGATCTCCTTGGCGCTTACGTGAGTCATGTCATTCCTCCTCCCTTGCTGCCCTTTCCAGGGCCTCCTCTAGTTCGAGAGGGACGAATCCTGAAGCCTCGACCAATTCGGGTAGGCCTGATTCGCTTCTCTCCTGGATTGATATCTCGTGAGGCAGCTTTGTCCCTGGCCTCATGATCCTGACCGTACACCCGATTGTGCCGAGCTTCTTCACTGCCGTGGAGAATCCTACGTCCATCAACTGCAGGGCTGTCTCGCCGCAGTACTTGATGTGCCCCTTCTGGAACTTCTCGACTCGGTGTCTGGCACCGGTAATCTTTCCGCTTAGGGTTACGATGCATCCCCTTGCACCCGCGTCCATGATGTTCTGGACTGTGCTGTGGCCCGCCCTTCTGAAGAACCAGCCCCTCTCGAGAGAGCTGGCTAGTCTGCTTGCCATCACCTGTGCGTTGGTTCTGGATTCCTCTATCTCCTCCACTTCGAGCTGTGGGTTGTCTAGGTCGAAGTCCTCCTGGAGTCTGCGCTGCAGGTCGTGGATTACCTTTCCTCTCCTGCCGATGACCCTTCCGACCTGTTCTGCCCGTAGGGTAACCTTGGTTCCCTCTGGGGTTCTGTTGAAGGTCAGGCCTCCGAATCCTGCCCTCTCCGTCTCCTTGAGCAGGAACTCGCGTACGAGTTGCCTGTCCACGTTTCTTCTGATCATCTTGTGAATGTTATTCTCCTTCATGCGATCACCTCAGAACTCGTCCTCTCCCATCTCATCGTCCTCATCACCGAAGTACTCCAGGAAGATTTCCAGGTTTACTTGGTAGTGGTTGCTTGGAGTAGCTCTCCCCCTCGCCCTCGGCCTCATGTTCGTGGCTACTTGGCCGCGATGGGCAGCGACGTGGGTGATGACCATGTCCTCGGCGTCTATGTCGTCGAATCTCTGCCCCCTGCCATGGTGTTGCCTCCTCTGCCCTTGCGGGATCTGCGCTGGTACGGGATTGCCCTCTTCTTGGCGACCACGTCTTCCAGGTAGTCCCTGGCTATCTCGGCGTTCATCCCCCTGATTGCCTTGGCGATGTGGTAGCAGTGCTTGTGATGGCAGTCCAGGTTGACAGCCCTTGCAGTGACTAGGTTCGATCCCTCCAGGAGCTGGGTGTATCCGCTCTGTGGTCTTCCTTGTCTCCTGCTCATTTTCTCACCTCACTTTAGCGCCACGTGCTGGGAAGATCGGGTTGCACCCACACCTGGTCCGGTGTGCGTAACCGACTTCCTAGTCTTGGCAAATTCACCCAGAGAGTGGCCGATCATTGGCGGAATTATCTCCAGGTTAACGAATTTCTGTCCATCGTGGACTCCAATAGTGGAACCTACCATCTCAGGGAGTACGTACATCCCCCTGCAGTGGGTCTTAACGGTCTTGCCGTTGCTGTTCCTGACCCTCTCTACGAGCTTCTGGCACTCCTCTGTCAGTCCTCTCCCGAGGGTTCTCTTCACTCTGGACGGCATCAGGGTCGCGATTGATAGTGCATCGGGGTCGTAGTCCTCGTTCTCTGGCTCGAAGCCGTTCCCCCAGGGGTAGAGCGGGATCTCCTTCAGCTCTTCGATGGTGTAGCCCCTCCACAGGAACTCCTTCTTCCTTCGCTCGGAGATCTTCGATCGCCTCTTCCTTGCCTGACGCCTGGCCATCTTTGCTGACCTGAACACCTTCCTCTTCCTTGCCATGATATCTACTCCTTCTTCGACCGGCCTCTACCGGTTCTTTTCGGTGCTATGTTCCCGACCTTCTGTCCTGGTGGTGCGTTCCTAGCAACTGAGTTTGGCCCGTGGACAGCTTGGTGGTTTCCGCCTCCGTGAGGGTGATCTACTGGGTTCATTGCGACTCCGCTGACTGTGGGGTATTGCTTTCCTCTTGCCCTTGCCCTGTGGTGCGCGGCACCTGCCTTGAGTAGGGGTTTCTCGGTTCTGCCGTGGCCTCCGAGGACGACGATTGTGGCCCTGCAGTTGGCAGGCAGGTCCTTCGTACGGCCGCTGGGTAGCAGGACTCTGACGTAGTCGCCCATCCTGGTGTCAATCATTGCTGAGTTGCCTCCGGATCTGGCGATTTTTCCTCCGTCTCCTGGTCTCAACTCAACGTTGCAAATCTGAGTCCCCTCTGGTATCTGTGCGAGAGTGGTCACGTTTCCTGGCCTTAGGGAGACCTTGTCTCCGAAGGCTACCGTCTGCCCTACTGATACTCCCTCTGGAGCCGCCAAGTGGGCGATTTGCCCGTCCTCGAACTTAGAACGCTCCTAGCTTGAGCGCAGCCTCCTCTGCATCGTATCCGTCGGCCAGGCGAATGCTTGCATGCTTCCCTGTCCTGTTGATTCTGACGTTGACCTTGGCCACCTTGACTTCGAGGAGGGTCTCGATTGCCTCCTTGATGTCCTTCTTGGTGGCCTCCCTCCTAACGATGAACTCGATCCTGTTGTTGTTCTCCATGTATCCCCCCTCCGGATCGGCTATTCTCCTGGCGTCCAGAGTCTTCTCTGTGATCCATGGCATGATAATTACGTCATATGGGTCCATCTTGAATCACTCCAGTGCCTCTACTGCCGACTTGGTCCAGACTGTCAGCCTTCCTATGTCCCCTCCCGGGGCGAGATCCTCTGCGCACAGGTCCTTGGCCGTGACGACGTCGACTCCGGGTAGGTTTCGAGCGCCTTTGTCCAGCCCTCCTTTCTGTGCGACTACCAGTAGGATGCTCTTCGGAGTGCGATATTTTCGTCCTCGCATTGTGCCCTTACCTGCCCTGATTGTCCTTCCGCTCTTCGAGCGTTCTAGGTCCGAGGAGAGCCCGAGTCCCTCCATCATGGCTACGAACTTTCTGGTCGAGTACTGGTTAGGGATTGACTCTATGTCGTACTTCTCATCCGACTTCCCCCTGGATTCGACGTAGTCGTCGATGATGATGGGGAATCTGATCCCCTCTTCGAACCTGTGCCCTCTGGACGAGACTGTGTCGGGGTCGCATGATGCGGCAATTGCTGAGTCGCGGGCTATCCTCTTCTCTCTGGAGTTGATCTTCTGTGACCACTCCTTCTCCACCTTTGGCCCGTGAGCTCTCCTTCCACCTCGTGTGTGAGGGTTCTGGGCACCGGTCTTCTGCCCTGCCTTCCTCATGATTCTGGAGACTCCTCGTCCCTTGCCCCACCATTCCACTGAGTGCTTCATACCGGGCTGTGGTGAACGCTTCCCGCTGTGCTCTCTGTGACCGTAGGACTGCCTTCTGTTAGCTCTGGATGCCAGAACGGCTGATCGGACCAGGTCTTCTCGAATTTGTGATGTGAATGCATCTGGGAGTTGGACTGCCTTGCCATCCTTGGCCTCTACAGAATAAGTCTCGGCTAGAAGCCCGGCATCCATTTCCTCTTGGTCTACCGAATTAACTAGATTGTATGCCTTTGTCTTCAAAATATCACACTCCCTGCTTGCTGGATGTACTGACGTAGGTTACGTCGACCTCGCCTGGGATCTTCCTTGGGCGAGTTGGGTCTCTGAATCTGATTAGTCTCTTGGCTGGCCCTGGAAGGCTCCCTTGGATGATCATGTAAGGGTTGGTGACCTCACCGTAGTTTAGGAAGCCGCCTGCAGGGGTTATCTCGGACTCCTCTGGATTAGAAATTCTCAGGATCTTCTTGTTCAGTTCGGTCCTCTTGTGGTATCCAACCTGCCCTGCCTGCCTGATTGTCTTCCTGACGTACCCAGTTC
>LUSA01000003.1:5521-10488 GCA_001629235.1 Marine group II euryarchaeote REDSEA-S43_B8
GCCCTGCCACCCCTTGCCCTTTGTCACGCCCACTACGTCGACCTCCTGACCGACATCGTACACGTCTTCGATTCCTATCTCTCCGCCGAGGCGCTCCAGAGCCCATTCCAACTTGGCTTCGATATCCCCTCCGGTTAGTCCCATCTCCATTATCTCGGGAGTCTTCGAGGGGACGCTTCGAACAGATTCTGGCTGAGTGCAAACGATTAGCCGGACCTCCGATAGGTCCTGTTCCCTCAGAGAGTTCGCCGCTTCCTCTGTTGGCTTGGAAGGTCTCTTGGGGATTCTTCCGCCGCGCTTTGCGGGCTTCCTACCTTGCTCCTCGTCTCTCTCGCCTCGTGTTTGGTTAGCTAGGCGAGGGAAAAGATTGGTTGGAGATTCTTCTGAGACATCAGTCCAAACCTCTCCGGCTGTCTGCTTTCCGTAAGGAGTCATCCTGTAACCTCTGACGGCTAGTACGGTCATGGGAGGGGCCTCTACGACAGTTACGGCCTTCCTGACTTCCTGTCCTGCGGAGGTCGACTTCGGGTTTGTATCCCTCATCAGGATGTGAGTCATTCCTGCCTTCCAGCCCGCGAAGCCCTGAACTCTGACCTCTGAAGCGTCAGTTTCTGGCCATGAAGTGATTCGGGGGTATTGCCTGACGGTCCTCTTTCTAGGGCCATAGCCCATGCTACCTCGGCGGGGTTTGGATCGGTCTGCCATTGCATTTCCTCCTAAATTACCGATTTTGGCCGCAAGCGGCCAATCCCGGGCCTACCACGTACTGGAGGCACCGTGACACCGGACCGAATCCGCGATTGCAGAGACGGTTTGTGGGTTGTTATTCAGAGCCCTTTGGTGTCTGGTACCTCACGTAGTGAGCGGCCTTGCGACTAACATACCCTATTTGAACGAATCGGGGCACTAATCGGCCAACCTTGCGGGGTGTGGGCCGGGAAAACCTAGAATGGAACTATTTTGAACCCTGACTGCAGAGGTCGGGGTCCATGCAATCTCATGTCGACCATCCGGGGTTGGTTTCTGACAAGGTAGAGGCCCGTGCATACCAGCTGAAAGCAGTGGATGACGCAATGGCTGGCTCTACCCTACTAATCCTGCCTACTGCAGCTGGAAAGACAGCAGTGGCATGGATGTCGATCGTAGAGAGGATGGAGCGGGCCGGGGGTTGGTCATTGGTTATCGCCCCGACCGTGGCGCTATCTAATCAGCATCTGGAAAACGCACTCCCCGTCTTGTCCAAGTCAGAGGAGTGGAATCCCATAGTACTGAGCGGTCAACAGACCGCCTCGAAGAGGCCTGAGCTGTGGGGTGGTTCGAAGTTGATCTTCGCGACGCCACAGGTAGTCAGGAACGATGTCGAAAACGGGGTTCTTTCTCTTCGGGACTGCTGCCTTCTGGTTGTCGACGAAGCGCATCACTGCACGGGGGAGCACGCCATGGCAGAGGTTGCGGAGATGTACCCGAGATACAGAAAATTCACCTTAGGACCAGGGAAGACCCGATGCTGTTTGAATTCCTGGCTGAACTAGAGGTTGAAGAGATGGGAGTTGCAGTGCCAACCGAAATCAGGGACCTTGTAGAGCCATTCAGAATCTGGCAGGAGGGGATAGTGGACAGGGAGAGGAGGTCAGGTAGGTACGTGATGCCCGGAGCCATCAACCAAGCAGGACTCACCAATGCAATGGATAGAGCCCAGGCTGCGATACAAAGGGGAGACCCTAGTGGTTACAGGTCGTCTTCACAGATTGCTACTGCCATGAGGCTGCATCACCTGATCAATCACCTACTATGTCAGGGAGTAGCCGCATCGCGGTACTTCCTATCCAGGATGGAGGCTGAGGACTCGAAGAGCAAATCCGCGAAGGACTTCCTGAGAGACCCACGAGTGAGGTCACTTTCTGATAGACTGCTGGAAATGGATGAGATCCACTCCAAGGTCGGAGCAGTAAGGCGCATGGTCAGGGAGAGGGTCAAACGCGATCCAGAGTCCAGGATCATTGTATTCGCGAACTACAGGGACACCGTGGAGGCTCTGGAGAAGGCCCTAGACGGGCTGGAAGGGATCAAGGCAATCCAGTTCATTGGGCAGTCGAGTAGGTCTGGATCGGGAGGCCTCACCCCCAAGCAGCAGATTTCCAGGCTCGAGGAGTTCAGGTCAGGCGGTGCCAACGTCTTGGTCGCCACGTCAGTGGGGGAGGAGGGCTTGGACATCCCTAGCGCGGATCTGGTAGTTTTCTACGAGCCCGTTTCAAGTGAGATCAGGACCATCCAGAGGAGAGGTAGGACGGGCAGAAGGCGTGGTGGCGAGGTCGTCGTCCTGATAGCAGAGGGAACGAGGGACGAGAGCGCCAAGGACTCTGCGAGAAGGAAGGAGGAGTTCATGCACAAGGCTGCCCGGAGGGTCTCCAGGGGGCTTAGCGGGAACCCTCACAGGGATCTGTCGAACCTCTCCAGGTTCTCGGTGTCCAATGGGGATGTATCTGGGTCTGCTGCGGATTTCGTGCTCGAGGCCAGAGAGAGGCACAGAGGGGAGCTCTCCGAGAAGGACGAGACTCCCTCGGATGTTGGGAGGAAGGCAAGGGAGGAGTTGCCCCCGGAGAGTTTCCGACCCAGGGGTCAGACCGGTCTTGACCAGTTCTAGTCGCCGATAACAGCGATTCTGGTCCTTAGTTGTGCGAGCCTTTCGTTGTAGTGGCCGAAGGCGAATGCTAGGAGTTCTGTAAGGTGTATCACGGGTATGTTGGTCGAGAGCCCTGTCGACCTGCTGGCCTTCCCCTGGTAGACGTCCAAGGCGGTGTGGGACAGGGTGCAGGCGCTGACGATGATCGACGCTCCCTCTGACTTTGCATCGTCGATTGTAGAGGCGATTTGCCTGAGGACCGTGGCCTCCTCTGCGAACAGTCCGGGCACGCCCACACTCTGGGTCCTGCTCTCCCACTGGACCGGTTTCCCTCCGAGCGCCTCGATGAGCTGCTCAAGGTACTGCGGATCGTACACGTCATCGCCTCCGCAGGCACCCTCCTGCTGCATGTTGGGACCGTAGAATCCGGCTATCCGGAAGTTGATTGGGTTCCTGACCTTCTGGCTGACCTTGTCCAGTCCGATCTCGTCCACCAGTACGTGAAGCAGGTGATTCACCTTGATACCCCCGTGGAATTTCATTCCAGTACCTCATCAGGAGGGGTTCTTCCCTCAGTCGGGAAAGGTCCTCGTGCAGGTTGCCGGCAGTAGCGGCACATGGAGTGATAATGTCGGCCCCGAGGGACTCGGCAATGGCGAAGTTCCTCGCGTTCAGGGTTATCTGGAGAATGTCGTTAGCCTGTCTGATTATCCCTGCTCCGCAACTAGTCGCCCCCTCCATGGGGAGTAGTTCGATACCAAGCGAGCGAGCGAGCGGGACCATTGTCTGGTTGACCTCTGTAGCACTGCTGTGTGCGATATTCCCCGGGTGGTATGAATACTTCAGCGGCATCAGAATCTTCCGTCCATCTCGTTGAAGATCGCCACGACCTCGTGGTGTTTGTCCACTGAGGAATTGAACTGCTTGGGCATCTTCCCTATCCCCGCAGGAGGAGCGACCATACCCAGCATGCCGTTGAACATGTTTCCACCGGTTCTTGTGAAGCCCAGGACCATCCTAGCCGTTACTCCCGAGAACAGGTTTCCGAGTAGGGCGAAGGGGCCTAGTGCCTGTCTGTAGATCACCGTGTCGTTTACCAGGCCGCTGCTCTTTACGGACCAGGTGTACCACCAAACGTGCTTGCCGTGCTTGCCGTTGAAGCCCTCGTCGGTCATGACCGAGTTCTTCGCCTCCAGGAGGGCGTCCGAGACCTGCCTGGGGACGGATGACTGGCGCCTGATAGGGGCGAAGTCGGTCTCGGCCTTGATTCCGTTGTGGGAGGAGAGCATTTCGTCGATGGCCTTCCTCTTGGTTGGGGAAGTCCGGGGGTCATTCCTGCGAGACCAGGATGATGCGATGACTGCTGGGCCCAGGTAGCCGTTGGCGTGGGGGATCGCATCGGAGCTTGAGTGGATGATGTTCTGGCTGGCGAAGTTCCTGATGGAGTGAATCTTCGCTGCAGCACCGGGTTCCATGGTGCCAATGGCTCCCTGCGGGGTTTGCGCACCCTCCCTTGTCGCTGCTACCATCCATGGCTCGCTCGATTCTCGCTTCCTCTCCAGAGACCAGGGGTCTATCGCCAAATCGCGAATGACATCGAATCCCGGAAGTGGTTCGATCCTAAGGGAGACCTGCCCATCCCTCATGGGGGCAACCGAGTCCAGCCTTGTCAGACCAGGTAGGACCAGCCTACCGTTCACAGAGATGGCTGTGTTGGGGAGCCAGGTGTCCGTACCTGTGCTGGAGGTCTCGGGGTCGTAGCGGAAAATGGTAGCCTCGACCTGAATGGCCTCGATGGCGATTTTAGGCATCGTGAAGCCGTCCTCGCCCTCTGCGCCTAGTGAGTCCCCGCTTGCGTACATCCTGATTGAGTCCACCATGTCCTCGTGGAAGTGTCCGGTGCTGTCGACCGCTGCTAGAGTGGGGAGGGCATCCATCAGCCACTCTGCTGCAGGTGCGTCGTAGTCCACATCGCAATCTAGTCGATCGATTGCCCTAGTGGCTCCTAGTTTCTCGAACTGGCCGTCCCAGTCCTTTCCTGACTGGCAGAAGAACTCGTAGCTGGAGTCCCCTAGTGCTAGGATTGCGAAGTGCACCCCTTCCATCCTAGAGGCGGAGTCTGAAATCGAGAACTGCCACAGGTCCTCGGCGTTGTCGGGCAAGAGCGGCGCGATCTGGCTGACGCGGTCGCGCACGTCCTGCACGGCGATGCCGCTTTCCACTTCGAGGTCGAACTGGATCAGGACGAGGGACGAGCCGGTGAGCGCGGTCGAGGTGATGCTGTCGATGCCCGCGAGCGTCGAGAGGTTTTCCTCGATGGGCTCGATGATGTCGCTTTCCACCG
>LUSA01000030.1 GCA_001629235.1 Marine group II euryarchaeote REDSEA-S43_B8
ATTCCGTTCAGAGTGAAGAGCGAGGAAGAGGTAGTCGATTTGATTATGGACAAAGTAACTGGAAAGACCGTTCTCGCGATGATTGATACGGTAACAAGCGCGACCGGACTCAGAATGCCATTCGAGAAACTAGTACGGGATATACAGGGAGCCGGGGTAGACGTGCTACTGGATGCTGCACACGGCCCTGGCATAGTCCCGCTTGATCTGATTGCAATGGATGCAGCATATTGCACTGGAAACTGCCACAAATGGATATGCACCCCAAAGGGCTCTGCATTTCTACACATAAGAGAAGATAGGAAAAGTCTGGTGAGGCCGTTAAGTATCAGCCACGGACACAGCTTCGAGGGCACTGATCAGGAGAAATTCGAGTATGAGTTCGGATGGCCGGGAACGCAAGACCCTACTGCCTGGCTCTGCATTCCTCACGCAATAGAATTCCTTGGGAGCCTATTAGATGGGGGATGGCAGGAAATAATGGAGCATAACAGGGCACTCGCTATACAAGGGAGGGAGATTCTATGCGGAGCATTAGGTACTAGTCCACCTGTACCGGACTCAATGGTGTCCTCTATTGCAGCCGTTGAGATGCCGGGTGAAGGGGATGTGGGGCCGATGAGTCTGGAGGGGGATCCTTATCACAACTTTCTGCTAGATGAGTTCGGAATCCAGGTTCCCGTTTTCCCATGGAGGCATCACAACAAGAGGTACATCAGAATATCCGCACAACTGTACAATCACGTGGAAGAGTACGAGTTCCTAGCAGACTGTCTGAGTAGATCTCTCTGATTATGGAAAGCAAACCATTGAATGGAGGGTGGCGTACCCAGACTCATGCCCGAGGTGGTTGTGGCCCTTACCGGAGCGTCCGGAGCGAAGTACTGCGTGAGACTCATAGAAGCCTTAGTTGAACACAATTGGTCCGTGAGACTAATCGTGACCGGCACTGGTGCAATTAACCTCGATCTGGAGTGCTCTATGACTCCTAGCGAGTTGGCATCTATGAATGGGGTCATACTAGAGGATAATGGCAATCTAGCCGCAAAATCCGCTTCTGGTTCCGCTAGATTCGATGCCTATGTGGTCTGCCCTGCAAGTGGCACCACAATAGGAAAAATCGCAGCCGGGATTAGTGATAACCTTGCAACTAGGAGCGCACTGGTGGCTATGAAGGAGAGGAGGAAATTGATAATTGTCCCAAGAGAAGCACCATACTCAACCCCTCATCTCAAGGCGATGTTCAATCTGTCTGAATGGGGGGCCGTAATCTTGCCTGCTAGCCCTGGATTCTACAACTCTCCTGAAAGTATCGATGATCTAGTTGACTTCGTTGTGGCTAGGATTCTAGACCAATTGGATATTGATCACTCCATCGGTAGAAGATGGTCGGGAGAAGAGGTCCCATTGGAAGACTGACTCCTGCCATGTACTATATTGGAATGGGTTCAATAGTGTTGGAAAGTACTGAGCTGCAGATATCATGAACGAATGGCTGCGAGGTCTCAACAGGCCGTCATCAACAGTCCTGGTTGCTGGAATGCTAGTCCTTGGGGCCGCAGGAGGCGGGCTATTGTATGGAGAGGAGATTTCGAACTGGGTTGGTGGGGACACTGAATACGAACTTATCGACTTTGACTCAAACCAAACCAGAGCCTATGCCCAGGGCCTTGTGAATCTAGGAGATCCAGTCTGGGGAGGGAGGCTTTCAGGTACTGTCGAAGAAGAGAACGCCGCTCAATCCATTAAGACCAACTTCTCAAACAGCGGACTTCCTTCCACTCTCGAGGAGTTTGAGGTCCCGTTGTACTACATGGGAAATTCATTCGAACTAATGATTTGTAACTCTGGTACCCTTGGAGGGGTTTTCGGAGGACCGACCCCCTGTACGGTTGCAGATATTAATCGAGAAGAGACGAACTTCCAGCATACCGTGGACTTCGTTGTACAGGGGTACAGCGGAAGCGTAGATATTCCTGCCAGCAGTAATGTTGAGGTCGTAGATCTCGGAATGGGGAATGAATCTGAGGACTGGGACGTTGCAAGCAATGGGGTTGGCTTAGTATGGCTTCGTGATGGGGAGGACGGACAGGCTGGAACGGAAAGTAACACGGTCCTGATGAAGAGGGCTCAGGAAAACGGCCTCAGAGGATTGATCACTGTAAATTCTAGACAGAACTGCGACGATTTGGTTGCCGGAGATTGTATCCCCTACTCGAAATCTCTGGATATTACTCAGTTCGAGGAGAGGCCCTACGATATTGGCTTCGTGATGGTATCTAGAAGCGTCGGGGAGCAGATTTCAGAGCAGGTTGTAAATTCTGGCGGTATGCTTGGATTACAAGTCGATGTGGACAACCAGAACAATGGGAACATACATGTTCCCTGCGGAATCCTAGAGGGGGAGACTGACCAATTGATTGTAATCGGCGCTCATCACGATACGGTGTATAATGGCCAAGGAGCAGTGGACAACACCGCAGGAACAGCAACTGTGATGGAGATAGCTAGGCAATTCGGAATTCTTCATTCGGAACTCGGTGATCCGAAGATGACGGTGTACTTCTGCACTTGGGGTGGCGAAGAGGAAGGCCTGTGGGGTTCTAAGGAGTGGGTGGACAAGCATAGGGATGACCTCGCTGAAAACCTCAGATTGTACATCAATCTCGATATGAACCACGTTGATGCAGAGAGGAACTCAGGGGTTGTCCTCCAAGGCAATAGCAAGACTGACGTTCGCCATATCAAAGGCCTAGTGGAAGAGTTCTCATCTTCCCACCCAGAGCTTTACGAAAAGTATAGCATTACGGTGAGAGAACTAGAGTCAGAGCAGATGCCCTACAATTCAGATCATGCCCCATTCGTTTACGAAGTGCATCAAGAGGAGGGCGAGTTTGGGAAAGCGATGCTCTGCTATGGTTCTGGATCGTTGGAGTACCACACCTACTTGGACAACATGGACAGATTCAACGAAGAGAGTTTGGCTGTGTCTGGGATTATCTATGGGTCCCTAGTTAGGCACCTAGCGTGGAGCTAAGCGGAGCAGAAAGAGACAATCTCTTCGTAATCAGGCTCAACTCCTGGGTTTTCAGCTACCCAACGATACTGGACCGTCCCCTCACTATCGATAATTATGACCACTCGATTGGCGCTGACGTAGCCCTCAATACCTCCTAATCCGACGAATTTTGCATCATATGCCTCCACGGCGACCCTATCCAAATCCGATAGAAGTTCGAATTCTAGGTTGTATCTTCTAGAGAACTCTGCATTAGCCCATGGGGAGTCGACACTTATCCCCAATACAGTTGCATTGCAATCGTTTAGTTTGGCAAGATTTTCCTGGAATGAGCACATCTCTTGGTCACAAACGCCCGTAAAGGCTCCGGGATAAAATGCTAGAATCACAGTCTTTCCTTGATGTTCAGACAGTGTTACTGCTTCCTTTGAGGTATTCTTCAGTGTGAAATCGGGTGCGGTATCGCCTACTTTTACCATGTTGGGGCTACGGGGTCTGTAATTTGAAGATGCCTAGATTCACATTCTCTCTGGAACATTGATCCCCATCATTTCCAACCCCAGTTTCAGTTCTCTAGAGGTGGCTTCACACAGAGCAAGACGTCTCTGAGAAATTATTTCATTATCCTCCTTGAGTATTGCGCAATTCTCGTAAAAGGAAGCAAAAGACGATGCTATTGAATGCAGGTGCTTGCAGAGCTTATGAGGGCTGAAAGTTGAAACTGAGTCATCTAAAATCGAAGGGAATTCCACTAGTCTTCTAGAAAGTAAAATCTCTTCACCCCTAAGTGTGCTAAGTTCGCTTTCCATTAGAGATTCGAAGTTCGTTGTAAGAGATTCCCTATCGCCTCCCCACTTTCTGAAGATACTGGATATTCTGGCGTATGCGTATTGAAGATATGGAGCAGTATTTCCCTCGAAGGATAGCATCTTCTCCCAGTCGAAAACGTAATCCTTGGTCCTCTCGGTTGATAGGTCGGCGTACTTCACAGCGCCGATTCCCACCGCTCGAGCGACTTCTTCCCTTTCCTTGCCTAGTAAATCTGGATTCTTGTCATCTATAGACTGCTCGGCACGCCTTATTGCTTCTTCAAGAAGGTCGTGGAGCTTTATCACCTCGCCCTCTCTACTCTTCAGAACCTTGCCGTCAGTATCCAAAACAGATCCGAAGTTTACGTGTACTGCTTGGTGATTATGACTCATGAAACCAGCTTTCTTTGCTACTTGGAATACCATCTCGAAATGCTGTTTCTGAGGGGTCCCGACAACATACAGGAATCCATCACAGCCTAGTCTCTCCACTCTGTCAATTATGCATGCCAGATCTGAAGTACTGTAGTTGTAACCACCATCTGCCTTCCTAATTATCATTGGAAGGGGTTCTCCATCTCGATTAACCCAACCTCCTGGGAAAACGACATCTGCGCCATCGCTCTCCTCGAGGTCTCCGGATTCTCTGAGTCTTTCAACTACCTCCGGTAGCAGTTCTTGATAACTGGACTCGCCTCTGATATCGTCGTCGGTAAGCATGACTCCGAGCATTGAGTAAACTTCGTTGAAGTACCTCATTGACTCGTCCACTAGAATGCGCCACAAACGGAGCGTCTCAGCATCCCCTCCCTGTAGTAGTACTACACGGCTCCTGGAACGATTAGCGAATTCTTCATCCGAGACGAACTTTGATCTGGCTTGCTTGTAGAAGGAGTCCAGGTCCCCTACTCCTAATTCGTTTGCAGCGCGGTCTTCCCCCAAATCTAGGAGATGCTCGATCAACATGCCGAATGGAGTACCCCAGTCTCCTACGTGATTCTCTCTAATGACAGTGTGTCCCTTGAATTCCAGCATCCTTACAATCGTGTCTCCGATAAC
>LUSA01000031.1 GCA_001629235.1 Marine group II euryarchaeote REDSEA-S43_B8
CTCCGTGACAGCTGATTAAGTCATTCGGATCCATCGGGTCGAACCCCCTCTCCAATTCCCAATCGTTAGGAAGATCATCGCCATCCGCGTCATCATCCCACTCATCGCACTCCATGTCCCCGTCTAGATCGTCTGGTACGGATTCACTATCAACAGGGTCAGTTCCGCACCTCCCTTCCTCGGCATCGCTCCAAGAATCCCCATCATCATCCAAGTCATTGAGGTCGCATTGTGAATCGCCATCAGTGTCGGTTGGGGTTACATCAGCGTCATTTGGGTCAGATGTGCAGTTCAGCTCCTCGACATTGCTCCAACCATCGCCATCGATATCCAGATCCTCAGAGTCCTGAATGCCATCTCCATCCATATCAGGAGGGGGTCCTTCTAGGCATCCCGAGGTTATTAGCGAGAAGCACAACACAAAGGAAAACAGTTTTGTACGCATTTACCAGTCACCCTGTTTATCAAATCCAGTAGCATCCTAGTCCATCACGGTCTCGTGGTGGTTCGGTACGAAAGTCTGCTCAGTCATGGGGGGTCTCACGTATCCCCTGGCGGTCTTCCTCTCTGGCAGCTCTATCGGCTCTGGAGTAAGGTCCTCGTACTCAATCATAGACAGTAGGTGGTTAATGCAATTCAAGTGCGCGTGCCTCTTGATATCGGAGTTAACTACGAACCAAGGGGACTGCTTGGTATCAGTGTGAGCGAACATCACGTCCTTCGCCTCAGAGTAGTCTTCCCACCGCGTGAGTGACTCCAGATCCATCGGACTTAGCTTCCACCTCTTGTGCGGTTCGTCCAGCCTTGCCTTGAACCGCTTCAACTGCTCGTCATCGGAAACTGAGAACCAGTACTTGATCAGAATTGTCCCGGATCTCATCAGCATCCTCTCGAACATGGGGCACGATCTCATGAATTCGTCATACTCCTCCTCATCGCAGAATCCCATAACCCTCTCGACCCCGGCTCTATTGTACCAACTTCTGTCGAACATCACTATCTCTCCTGCAGCGGGGAGATGGTTGACGTACCTTTGGAAGTACCACTCGGTCTTCTGCCTCTCGGTTGGGGCTGGCAGAGCAGCCACTCTCACAACTCTTGGATTGAGGTATTGCGCGATTCTCTTGATCACGCCACCCTTCCCGGCAGCATCTCTGCCTTCGAAGACGATCACGACCTTGAGCCCCTTCGCCTTCACCCATTCCTGAAGTTTGATTAACTCTAATTGTAGCCTGAATAGCTCTGTGTTGTACTTCTTCTTCCCTATCCTCTCTATTTTCTCGCTTCCATTGCCGCCCATTGTAATCAATCCCCCATAGCCGTCTTTGACAAAAGCCCTCTGGTCAAGGATTCGACGAATCCCGACGTGTTAAAGGAGGCTGACAAGATCAATCAGTGACGACCTAGGGTCTTCGGACTTCGTAACTCCACTAGCCAGAAGAACTCCTGAAGTGCCAAGTTCGATCGCCTTGGCCACGTCCTCGCCGGTCTTTACACCCGCACCGCATAGGATGCCAACACTCGTGGACACTTCTCTGACTGCTTGGGCTGTACCACTGACTATCCCAGGATCAGCGCTAGTCACCGAAGTCTCGCCGCCAATCAACTCCGGCGGCTCCACAGCAACAAAACCCGGCTCCAATGCCGCCAGTGCCCTTGCCTCGTGAATGTCTGCGGCACAGGCGCAAACATGGAATCCATCAGGAATCTGCTCCAAGAGCATAGCGACGTGCTCCAAGCTCACCTTGTGTTCCGCATGATTGATCAGAGTTCCTGAAGCTCCCCTCTCCATTGCAGTTTCAGGATGCAGCCACCCCGTATTCGAACCGAAACCTACGGGATCAAGATGCTGGCACCACACCTCCAGTCCCGGAGCAGCAGCGACTACGGCAGACAGATCGAATGCAGAGACCGCAGCAACCATCCTGATCTTCGTATCTATGCTAGCCATAGCTCTAGCCAGATCTTCGGCACATGCCCCGTGAGCAGTCTGGTAGGTCTTGAAATTAACAACAACTAGGGAGTCGCACATAGCTCCCCGAGGGACTGGGCCTCTTTGACCATGACGGGATTTACAACCCATTATCGTACCTTATTCTTGGGTTAACCATGATCAACGATTTTTGAACTCAAGTCAGAACCCTCTGGGACCATAGCCCTCATCCCTATCAGGCACCCCTCGATGTGACAATTAGGGCCTATTTCCGCTCCCTCCAGAACAACTGAGTCGCGAATAACTGATCCTTCCTCGATGCAGGCTCCGAAACCTATCGTGCTTGAGACAACCTCTCCTTTGTTCGTAGAACCTTCTCCGAACCATGAGCCTCTATCAACTGAACCGCTGGAGAAACTCCCGGCCGAGATACATGCTTGGCTCGCTTCTATGAACGACTTAGGAGTCCCCGCATCAACGAACCATCCTTCGAACGGGAAGCCATTCAAACCACCGGTTGCAGCTAGGTTCTCGTAGACATCCCTCTCAATACTATGCGCTCCATCGGGCATCAAATTGAAAATCTCAGGCTCCAGGATGTATGCTCCCGCATTAATCAGATTGGAGAAAGCCTCCTCTATCGGGGGTTTCTCTTGGAACCTCATTATCTTCCCATTCTCTTCCCTGTAGTCGGCGACACCGAATCGGGACGGATCCTCAACCTCCCACAGTGAGATAGTTCCAATGCCTCCGTTACTCCTGTGGAAATCGAGCATCTCTTCCACTCTGAGACTGGTAATTAGGTCCCCGTTGATCACGCAGAATGTGCCTCCAGAGAGATGCTCTCTGCAGTTGGCAATGGCCCCCCCAGTACCCAGTGGCTCGGTTTCCTCGATTATCTTTACCTCGTAGGGGAGACTAACTTTGGAGAAGTGATCTCGCATCTTCTCTACTCCATAACCAGCGGCAATGAGTATTCTATTCACTTGAGATTCAGGAATTATTCCCACAACATGCTCAATCATCGTCTTGTCTAGAATTGGTAAGAGGGGCTTTGGGACGCTTTCTGTCCAAGGACGGAGCCTTGTTCCGAAACCTCCAGCCAGAACTATGACATCCATAGTCGTTCGATTGAGCGTCTGCGTTTGAGCGCTTCGCGTCTGCGACAGTCATAATCTCGATGCGTATCGTTGAAAGACGGACTATGTCTCGGAAGGGCGTGAACATCCACGAGTACCAAGGTAAAGCCCTCTTCAGAGAAGAGGGTGTCGCCGTGCAAGAAGGCGTTCACTGCACAACAGTCGACCAGGCTCTGGAAGCGTATGACTCTCTTGGAAGCAAGATCGTCGCCGTCAAGAGCCAGATACATGCGGGAGGACGTGGGAAAGGGAACCTCTACTGCCCCGACACTGGCGATTTGCAGATGGAGGGCGGAGTCAAGATTGCCTTATCGCGCGACGACGTCGAGATCTATTCCAAAAACATCCTAGGGAACATTCTGGTCACCAAGCAGTCCGGTCCGGAAGGTAAGATGGTGAACAACCTGTACATAGAGGCAGGCTGTGAAATCGCCCATGAGTATTATCTCGCTCTCTTAGTCGATAGAGAAGAGGATGCCATCTTGGTGATGGCTTCAACTGAGGGGGGTGTTGACATAGAGGAGGTTGCTGAGACCACTCCCCAGGCTATTCACAAAGCTTGGACCGACTCATCAGGGAAACTGCCTACTGGGGCTGACAGTGCGATGGCTGATTCTCTAGGACTCACAGGCGTATCAAAGGACTCGTTCAAAAAAATGCTAGGGAGCCTGGTTTCTATGTTCGTAACACGGGACTGTTCTATGGTTGAGATCAATCCTCTCGTGAGAGCAGGAGATGGTGCGATGATCGCACTAGACTCCAAGATAAGTTTCGATGACAACGCCTCATTTAGGCATCCCTGGAGAGCGGAGATGAGAGACATGTCCGAAGAGGAAGAGGTCGAGATTAGGGCTAATAAATCCGGACTATCATACGTCAAATTGGATGGAAATATCGGTTGTCTGGTCAACGGAGCAGGATTGGCCATGGCCTCAATGGATGTGATCAAACTATACGGGGGCGAGCCTGCGAACTTTCTCGACATTGGAGGAGGGGCCAACAAGGAGTCAATCACTACAGCCTTCGGAATAATTCTCGAGGATCCAAATGTAGAGGGCATTCTAGTGAATATCTTCGGAGGAATCATTCGCTGTGATATGGTGGCTCGGAGTATAATTGATGCATCCAGGGAAGTTGGGCTTTCTGTTCCACTGGTAGTTAGATTCTCAGGTACGAACCACGAAGAAGGAAGGGAGGTACTGGAGGAGAGTTCTCTGGAAGTCACCACCGTGGGTACGCTTGCCGATGGTGCCGAAGCAATCGTCGCTGCAACAATTGGGGTGGACTCTTGAGTATCTGGATAAATGAATCCAGCAAGGTCCTAGTTCAGGGAATTACTGGAGGCCAGGGAACATTCCACGCCACTCGAATGACGGAGTACGGGACAGATGTCGTAGGAGGGGTCACGCCTGGTAAGGGTGGACAAGTGGTCGATCTCCCTGGTCGGTCTGTCCCTGTCTACGATTCCATGGGGCAAGCCGTTTCCGAAACCGATGCTGATGTTAGCGTGATTTACGTTCCAGCGAGATTCGCAGCAGCAGCAATTATCGAGGCCGCCGATGCCTTCAACGAAATCAAGGGCGAGGGATTGATTGTATGCATTACAGAGGGAATCCCTACTCTTGATATGATTAGATGCGTAGGGCACATTTCGGAAATGTCCGGAATCAGGCTTATTGGGCCCAATTGTCCAGGAATCATAACTCCGGGAGAAAATGGTGGTTGCAAGGTGGGAATAATGCCAGGATACATACACGCTAAGGGAAGAATAGGCATCATCTCGAAGTCTGGTACACTGACCTACGAGGCAGTAGCCCAAACAATGAGTGTGGGCGAGGGTCAGACCACGTGCATAGGTATCGGAGGGGACCCTATCAGTGGAACTGGATTCATAGACTGTCTTGCCGCCTTTGAGGAGGACCCAGAGACCGAGGCCGTTGTGATGATCGGAGAGATCGGTGGGACAGCTGAAGAAGATGCTGCGGCTTGGGCTGCAGACAACTTCAGCAAGCCTATTGTCGGGTTCGTTGCAGGAGCAACAGCACCTCCTGGCAAGAGAATGGGGCACGCAGGGGCGATTATCTCCGGTGGAAAGGGCACGGCGGAGGAGAAGTTCTCAGCATTCGAGAAGGCAGGGATTCACATTGCTAGAGATCCATCCAAGATTGGGGAAGTGCTAGTCTCGGTTTTGATTGAAGCCGGACTACGAGAGCCTTAGGAACGAAGGCACCCAGCATGACATAGTTGGTAACCATGTCTGGCATATTCAACTCCGAATTGGACTCAATTCTCGAGGGGACGTCACGCTCTTTCTACCTCTCCTTGAAGGAATTGCCCAGGGCAATCAGGCCCCAAGTTAGCCTTCTGTATATGCTTGCAAGGACTTCTGATACTATTGCAGACTCGGAAGGAGGAGAACCCAAGGAGCTCATGGAGGCTCTAGAGTCATACGATGATTTCACACAAGGACGGTCCTCGGACGCTCCGGAACTGTCTTCCTTCTCACAGTTTCAAACTAATAAATCGGAAGGACTCCTTCTGAAGAATGTAGAGGCAGTGGTGTCCAGGATTGAAGGATTCTCCGATTCAGATCAGGAGGCAATTCGCTCATGCTTGGGAATCATCATCGGTGGACAGATTCTAGATTTGAATAGATTCTCTCTCGCAGAGGAGGATATCGCCTCAATAGAGAAAGATGATCAATTAGATGACTATGCATATCGAGTTGCTGGGAGTGTGGGTGAATTCTGGACCCGGATGTCGTTAACTCATCTTTTCAAATTAGACTCTGAGAAGGAGAAAGAACTATTCGAGAAAGGCATTAGATTCGGTAAGTCACTACAGATGATCAACATCCTCAGAGATATTCCATCAGACCTTGCTCTAGGTCGATGCTACATCCCCAGAAAAAGTCTGGAAGAACACAAATTGAGTCCACAAGACCTATTGGACAAGTCGAAAATGGAATCCTTCAGGCCACTTTATGACGAATATCTAGATTTGACCTCTAAGTATCTGGAGTCAGCAATCCAGTACATCGAAATGATACCTCACTCGCAGTTCCGCCTCAGAGGGTCTTGCATGCTTCCAGTAATAATTGGAAAGAGGACAGTTTCCCTACTTAGGGGTAGAAACGTTCTCGATCGAAAAGACAGGATAAAGATCGATAGATCGGAGATAAAAGAGGTAGTCAAGCAGGTCGTCATGGCCGTCCCGTTCAAAGGATCAAGCAAGAGACTCCTAAGAGATTGATTACATATTTTCGAGTGTTTTCAGCTCTAAAACTAACGATGCGCATTCCAATCGCACTCGGGAGACATTCAAGTGGACCCCGATGCCGCCCGCTTCTGAAGAGTTATGCAGCCGAGCAAGGATTCCGACATCGAGATCGTTCTCGAGGGCGAACTGCATGAACCTATTTTTCCGGAACCATCAACCAGTCAAGAAGAACAGATCGATATCGTCAGAGCGACTGTCGGCCTAACAAAGGAAGCAGCTAGAGCGATCAGCATTACTGCTATCGAGGCAGTTAGGGAGGGGGCCCTATTTATGGGGGTAATAGGATCAAGAGGAGAGTTATTTGACCCATTCAAGCATATCGATGCGGCAATATGGTCAGAATCAGAAATCCCCGAGCATATGATAGAAACATCATACGAATTCTGCGAAGAACTAACTCGTAGGGAGGCTGGAAATTTTTACCACTCCTTCAAGTATCTCCCGGAAGAGAAGAGACAGTCAATAATGGCATACTACGCCTTCTGTAGAAGGGCCGATGACATCGCAGATGGGGACTTCGTGGATATTTTCCCCGGAGGATCATCGGACGATCCGGAGTCTGTGGACTATAGATCAAGTATTGAGAGACTGAGCCCAGGGGATCCAGTACTGGATAGATCGACCTACAATGACAAGATGTCGCAACTATTCTACTACAGGAAGAAACTATCCACAGCTTACGGCAATGTCACTTCAACCGATCCGATTTTTATTGCCCTCAAGGATACTGTTAGAAAATACGGTATTCAGAGACAACTTCTCGACGATATGATAAGTGGTATGGAGAATGACTTCCACAAGAATAGGTATCAGACCTTCGAGGAACTGTATTCATACTGCTACAGGGTCGCGTCCACAGTCGGTCTAGTCTGCATAGAGATTTATGGATACGACGATCCAAAGGCCAAGGAATATGCAGAGTCTTGGGGCGTATTCATGCAACTCATCAACATTATCAGGGACGTCGCGGAAGATGCTCAGCGCGATCGAATATACCTCCCAATGGAGGATTTAGCAAGATGGGGTATTTCAGAGGAAGATGTGAAGAGTGGCAAGGAACTACTCAATCATCCTGGATGGGCTCCTTTCGTAGAGGAGTATTTGGACAGAGCCGATGGATACAGACAGCGTGCCTTCAAGCTACTCTCCCATCTGGACAAGTCGGCTCGATACTCCCCAGCAGCAATGGCATCTTTCTACCAATCGATTATGGCCAAGATAATCAAGAAGAACGGAGATGTTTTCACAGAGAGGATTCAGCTGACCAAGACGGAGAAGATTCTACTTGCAGGATATGTGTACGCGAGGTACAGATTCTTTGGTTTCTGATCGTAATAGCCACATCATCAATTTTCGTATGGAAGATGTATTATTCAATAGTAAGGAGGATTAGACATGAGGGTGGCTGTTCTTCTTGAGGAGAGGTGCAAACCTAACAGCAATGCCTTTGCGTATCTGAAGAAGTATTCAGAGATGTGCGAAAGAGAATGCATTCAGGTAGAGGGATCAAAATGCAAGATACTGGAGACAGCATGTCCCGTTTGCTTCACCCGAGCCAAGCACTGCCCCGATGGGGCTGTCAAGATCATCAATCTTCCAGAGGAACTGAACACCGACCTCACTCATTCCTACGGTGAGAACGCATTCAGATTGTTCCGTCTGCCTTCTCCTCGACAAGAGCAGATAGTAGGAATACTAGGCCCCAATGGAATTGGAAAGTCCACAGCCATAAACCTCCTTTCTGGAACATTCAGGCCAAATCTCGGGGATTGGGAAAATTCATCACCAGATTGGGACGAGGTAATTTCCACG
>LUSA01000032.1:0-1634 GCA_001629235.1 Marine group II euryarchaeote REDSEA-S43_B8
TGCCAGTGATGTGCACTCGTCGGTCCACGCGATCGAGTCCTCGGCAGTCTGATTGAGGAGATGAACGTGGGTCAGGTCTATCCTAGCAGTGTTCACCAGGTTGTCCGAGTCGAACCATGTGACGAATCCGTCTTCACCGATACCGCCGGAGTGATCACCTGCATACTCGACCTCCTCGTAGAGGCCGTTCTGGTCGAAATCCTCGCAATAGTTGTAGACAGTCTCGGTGTAGGGGTTGAACGCATACCTGAGGCCGTTATCGTTCAGGTCGGTCCAACTACCGTAGATGGTTCCATCGAAGACCTCGCCTTCCTTGACCCAGGTCACCTCCAAGAATGAGAAGTCTCGAACTGATTGGACGTTCCCGTTTCTGTCAGAGATATGGTCTCCCTCTGCGAAGTAGTCGAAGCTGAGGAACGTGAAGTCCGCTCCGCTGTCTGTGAGTTCTATCGGCTCGAGTGTCAGAGTCTCGTTCCAACTGTCTCCGTAACCGTCCGAGGGGTGCCCGAGCCAATATGCCTGGTTCTTGAACACCCCTTGATTCTGTGGCAGCATCTCATTTGACCCAGTGGAGTCGTCCAATCTGCTCCCGTTTTCGTTTCCATCGTCCTCCCAGATAGGCTGGAATCCGGAGAAGTCCTCGGCAGCGATCAGCTCGGGTAGAGCATTCCGAACCTTTGCCTCGACGTCGAAGTCGACGAAGGTGTTGCCCCAGTTCTGCACACCAACGGTGATGGGCATCTCCCCCGATGCGTATCGCTCTCCGTTCAGAAGATTGAGCCATGGCTCCTCGAAGAGTCCTGGATCGTACAGGTTCCTGACCGTCAGCTGGAACCGAGTCTCGTCATTGGTGCTGTCTTGGTCTGCCTGCCCCGAACCCAAGTCGAAGTTAGAAAGAACTGTCGAGATGTAGTACGTGGTGTTGTCCACGAAGTCGGCCGTCAGTTGGACCTGAAGGGACTCGCCAGCGAGAAGATCCAGATTCTCTAGCTGTTGGCTCTCGAAAGTTGAGGCGCCGAAATTGACGTCCCTTGTCCTGACCGAAATGTTGTCTATCGCGAATCCGTCCAATCCTGAGTAGTCGAGGGATCCCTCGGGACCCGCAGTTCCCTCCAATCCGCTCCTGAAGCGGAATCTGATGTCAATTGTCTGTCCGGCGTATGGAGTGAGATCGATTGAGTCTGCCATCTGATCTTGGCCGCCGTCTTCCCAACAAATTCCGTAGGTGATGGCGCAGGAGTCTCTGATTCCACCAGATTCAGTGTAGTTGTTCCACATTGTGGTGTGCCAGTCTCCGAAGAAGTTGGAATTGTAATCGTTGTACTCGGGGTCGGGTGCGCTAGAGACCCTCTCCTCGATTTTGTACTTCCTCTCGTTGTCCCATCCTCCGAATCTCCAAACGGTCTCCCATCCACTACCATCGCTCCAAACCTCGATGCTGCAGGAGTCCTCGTACAGCCATCTCTCGATGACGTCGTATGGCTCCGCCAAGAAGAGCTCGAAGAATCCCGCACTGCATATTGCATCCATGTCCAAGAATGCTGCATCGGCACCGGATAGGTCGATTCCCTCCAGTATCAGAGCCTCGTCCATGTGGTTGTAGTAGCCGGTGTCATCCGTGGTGTTTCCATCAT
>LUSA01000032.1:1639-6711 GCA_001629235.1 Marine group II euryarchaeote REDSEA-S43_B8
TCCGTGGTGTTTCCATCATCTAACTCGTATGTGTGAGTTACTCCGGACCAGAAGTAGTTCGTTGGGTTGGCCTCGGCCTCCCAGTAGGGGTATGCAACGGGTCCGTCCCAGGATTCGTTGTTTTCCTCGGGGTTGCCGTCTGCAGCGAGGCAAGTGTCAGTTCCGTTAGGCATACACTGGTAGTCACTGTTGTTGAAATGGACAACATCGTACTCATCGTAGTCTTGACTGATCCAATACCTGTCCTCGTCTATGTGCCAAGAGGAATTGCCAATACCGTACTCGCCTGTGTACGAGTACTTGTTCAGGGTTGCTCCTGCGGAGTTAATGTTAGGCGAGTCGGTCTCGAAGTCGTTGAAGTAGACGACCGTGTCAGTACCGCCAAGTACCTCCCTGACCTCAAGGTCGACGTCGAAGCTGCCACTCGAAATGGGCATCAGACCAGTGTTCTTCACAGTGACGTTGACCCATCGATTTCCTTCGCCGACGATGCTCTGGAATGTCGCAGGATCGGTTACCGAGGGTTCGATCTCGACTCTGGTAATTCCGAGGTCGTAATTATCCAGTACTAGCACGGATAGGTAATCGCCCTGGCCAGCATAACCTTGGGTATCCAACCACATGGCGTTGTTTGAGAATCTGTATGTGTAGTCCTCCTGTCCGATTACAACCTCTAGTGCGCTGTTCTCGCCTCCTTGGAGCTGCCCTGGCATGGCCATGGTCGGTCTCCTACCTACGTCGAATGACAGAGGTGGGAGGTACCCGTTAGTATCTGGATCTGCTAGCAGAATCTGTACGGTGTTCAGGGCTCTGAGGTTGGGCCTGAGAAGGAATGTCTGATTCTGAACCGTTGACTCCTGGGTATCCAAGAGGGTGAGGGATGTTGGGACGAAGAAGTCCAGCTCTCCGTCCTGGTTAACGTCTGCAATGGTTACGGATGCACCGAGGAAGTCTCCGAAGTCGACGTAGTTCTGCTTGTCCCATCCTGAGGATGTCTTGGTGGCGTATGACACGTTTCCTGTGATTCCATCTACTGCTGCGATGATATCAATCTCATTGACGTCATCATCAGGGGTGGAGTCTGCGATATCGAACCCGTACAGTGGGTAGTCGTGCTCAGCATCGAGTTTGAACTCGTGGATGGTCCCGGAGCCGGTTGGGTCCATTGGGTTGGGGAACTGTCCGGTAACGCAATCGTACTCGAGCACGGTCACGTTGTCATAGGTCCCCGCAGAGTAGCCCACACCTGCATTGTATGGTGGGGTCCTGAGTAGCCAGATGTCCAGATCCTCGCACTCTCCTGGGACTGGTTCTCCGGTTAGTGGGTTCTCCAGGAGGTCCTCGTTCCAATTACCTAGCTTGAGATACTGATAGTAGCCACTTGTAAGAGGGACTGAAATGGGTGCGTGCTGATTGGAGGGGAGGCTGTAGTCAGGTCCCTTGTATATCTGTATGAACTGGTTCGCGAAGGTTGAGTCGGTCGATGAGAATGCTACGTCCACGTAACCGTCATCGTTGATATCTCCTACATCGAAATCTGCTAGATAGGGGTTGATTACCGTAATCGTATCGAACATTTCCTCCCATTCGTTGACCCTCTTGTCGCATTCTCCCTTGAGTACAGTGAGGTTCGCTGGCCTGATGAACGATTCACCGACGAACCTAACGTTCTGCTGGTAGTAGATGATGTCGTTAACATCGTCACCGTCGACATCGGCTATCTCCACGCGATTTCCGTCGGCGACGTCTCTGAATCCTGCCCTGTACGAGTCGTTGTTGGATATCTGGACATCCTGCCTGTCTGCGAAGCCGCCGTTTCCATCGTTGTATAGGAAGCTAATGAAGTGTCCAAAGCCGCTGCCGGAGCCTATGTCATTATCCCCATCGCAGTCCAGATCTCCGATCGTGATGTAGAGAGGATCTCTCTGGACTGCGTATTGAGTAGTGTGGGAAGCAGAAGCATAAGGCACTGCCGAGACGAACAGCGAAGTCAGCATGAGGAACACCAGTCCTACTGCCCTCCTGCCGCTTCCATGCTTACGGTTTCCATTCATACTTACGTTCATCATGGTAGTTCGGACTTTCCGACCACTCTTATGCATTACCGAGACGTGTTTTTTTGATGCATTAGGGAATGTCGTCGAATTACTTCATCTCCAGCCAGCTTGGATTAGGCGAATAACTTACTTCTTCGCCACCGTAGACCTTCTCGAGCCTCCCCATTAGCCATAGCCTGTCTAGGAAAATCTCCAGATCGATTCTCTCTCTGTTCATTCTCTCTCCTACAAGGAGCTCTATGGTCCCAACATCCAACGATGAGTGTCCATGCTCCCTTACGATTAACGTCAGGAGAATTTGGAGCCAGGACTCTGCCATCGGATCCCCGGACAGATTGTTATTGAGGGGTTCAGGGTCCTCAATCTCGTCCAGGAATTCCATTATCGCCTTGATGTCCGGCTTCGTCTTCTTCGAGATTCCGTGCTCTTCGGCCTTCGATGCCAGGTTGAGGTCACCGACCTTCCTTACTATGGATGGGATTCTGGACGGATCAGGTGGAGGACCGGGGAGCCCATTTTCTGATTCGGATTCGTCTTCTGCCATTCTATTACCTCGATGCTGCGTGAGTGAATTCAATCTTTTGCCAGATTCCTGAGGACCGTTTGCAGGATTCCTCCGTTTCTGTAGTACTCGACCTCTACTGGCGTCTCCAATCTGACAATAACAGGGAAACTGACCACTGTCCCGTCCCCCTTCTTCGCTGTTACGATTATCTCAGAGAACGGATCGAGATCACCGGATGCAGGGATGCTGTAGAGCTCGGTGCCATCGAGACCCAATGATTCTGCATCGGCCCCATCAGAGAATGCTAGTGGGAGGACTCCCATTCCCACCAGGTTAGACCTATGGATCCGCTCGTATGACTTGGCTATAACGGCCCTTACGCCAAGAAGGAAGGTGCCTTTTGCAGCCCAGTCCCTGCTGCTTCCGGAGCCATACTGAGAGCCTGCCAATACCACTAGTTGCGTGGATTCTGATTGGTACCTCTCACTGGCTTCGTGTATGGAAACTACCTCGTTGGTTGGAAAGTGTGTTGTGAGTCCGCCCTCGGTTCCGGGTGCAGTCTGGTTCCTCATCCTGATGTTGGCGAATGTCCCCCTGATCATTACCTCATGATTGCCTCGACGACTCCCGAAGGAGTTGAAGTCTCGGGGTTCGACTCCCTTGCTCATCAGATACTTACCCGCTGGACCGCTGCTGGGGAAGGCCCCCGCAGGACTGATGTGATCCGTAGTAACCGAGTCGCCGACCTTCACCAGGACCCTCGCATCCTCTATCGGTTCCACGGGAGATGGTTCAGGTTCGATGCCCTGGAAGAAAGAGGGCAGGCGCACGTACGTGGAATCCTCGTCCCACGGGAAAAGTTCGCTTGCTTCACTAGGAATCGAGTCCCATCTGGGCTCACTTAGAACATCTGAGTATCGCCTGATGAACATCTCCGGACCAATAGCGGCTTCTACGGTTCTACGAATCTCATCATCACTAGGCCAGATGTCTGACAGCATCACAGGCTCTCCTGCACCTTCCAAACCAAGGGGTTCCTTGCTGAAATCTATGTCCAATGTTCCTGCCAGAGCGTAGGCCACTACCAAAGGCAACTACGCTGAATCCCAGAGAGTCCAGGTCATCGGAAAGACCCGATGCATCGTAGTACTCGGTAACGACTCTGCTGCCAGGAGCTAGGCTGGGCTTAACCCAAGGCTTGATCTGCAATCCTCTTGATCTGGCATTCCTAGCCATCAATCCTGCTGCGATCATCACACTTGGATTGCTGGTATTGGTGCAGCTAGTTATGGCTGCGATAACCACGTCTCCGTGATTCAAAACACATCCCCTTCCCTCTATCGGTGACGAGTCTGAGTTCCTACTGGGGTCAATCCCATGGCCCTGATGGCCCGTCTCAGCATTCAGGCTGGCTCTCCAGTGAGACTTCATTTCTGACAGTGAGACTCTGTCCTGAGGCCTCTTTGGTCCGGAAAGTGAGGGTTCTACAGTTCCCAGGTCCAATTCGAGATTCGATGTGAATTTGGGGGTAGTCGATGATTGTTCATAGAATAGTCCCTGAGCCGACATGAATCGCTTCACATCCTCCACGTGATCAGTGTCTCTTCCTGAGAGTATCATGTAGTCAAGAGTGGTCTGGTCGACGGGGAAGAAGCCGCATGTTGCCCCATACTCAGGTGCCATATTTGCAATAGTGGCCCTATCTGGTAGGCTCAGGCTAGAGAGTCCTTGACCATGGAACTCTACGAATTTTCCAACGCAGCCATGCTCCCTGAGCATCTCAACTATTCTCAGAGTCATATCAGTCGCTGTAACTCCTGGTTGTAGTTCTCCGCTTAGTTCGAAACCTACAACCTCTGGAAGCAGCATGTAGATCGGCTGTCCTAGCATCACGGCTTCTGCCTCTATTCCACCGACACCCCAACCAAGAACCCCCAATCCGTTGATCATGGTAGTATGGGAGTCGGTTCCCACAAGGGAGTCTGGAATCCAAGTTCCATCTTCCTCCCTGGCTACGCTAGCGATCCATTCTAGATTCACCTGGTGCACTATTCCCCTTCCAGGCGGGACTGCCCTGAAGTTGTCAAGGCTCAATTGCCCCCATTTCAGGAACTTGTACCTCTCTGAGTTCCTCTCATATTCTATCTCCAAGTTACGCTCTCTGGCATCCGGAAATAGTCCAGATACATCCACTTGGACAGAGTGATCGATTACGAGATCTACAGGAACTTGAGGGTTCACCTTCGCCGGATCGCCCCCGAGATCCTTCATTGCATCTCTGAGTGCTGCAATATCCACTATTGCAGGGACTCCAGTAAAGTCCTGTAGAATGACCCTACTGGGACTGAAAGGAATCTCCTCTGGCTTCATTTCTGGTGACCAGGAGGCTATTCTACTGACATCTTCCTCATTCACTAGGAATCCATCGCATTTTCTCAGAGCGGACTCAAGAAGTATCCTGATGGAGAATGGGATCTCGTCCAATTTGCACAATCCCCTTTCCTCAAGGG
>LUSA01000032.1:6723-36392 GCA_001629235.1 Marine group II euryarchaeote REDSEA-S43_B8
GCCATCGTGCCATCGGACTTCTCGAACTCTGACTTGGCACCGAATGGATTGTCACCCCCCATAAACTCACCAAACTAAACCGCTAGTCAGGAGTACATGAAGTTCACTAAGTGAAGTGAATCAGTTGATTACGCTGGCAGATAGGATTCTGACTGGATCCACTGGCCGATTGGAGTTTGTTTCCACCTTGCTGATAGCGTCAACGTGGTTCTGTCCGTCGGTTACGTAACCATACACTGTATGGCAACTCTCCCTGCTGCAATCCTTTCCGGCCTCCCAATCGAGATGGCCAGCAGAACCATCAGATGGTATGATGTAGAACTGGCTTCCGTCTGTGTTCACACCTGCGTGAGCAGCAGCCAGTGCTCCAACAGTGTGCTTCAGACCGTTCTCGTGTTCTTGTGGTACCGTGTAGTCCGTCTTATCGGGACATTGTGACTCGGGCATTTGCTCTCCGTTGCACCAACCATAGTAGTGTGCGGCATAACCTCCGGATCCTCCCATGCTCTCTATATCCCCTCCCTGAATCATGAATTCTGATATCACTCTATGGAACTCTATTCCGACATATGCACCGTTCTCAACATGGGTCAGGAAGCTCTCAACGTGCATAGGCGCCTCATCCTGATAAAGCTCGATTTGTATTTCACCTGTAATTGTCTGACCGTTTTGGACGTACTGCACCTCCATAGAAACCAGAGGATTGTTGGTATCGTCAAAGAATTCAGATACCAGCTTGACTGATACCAGTAGTCCCGCAAGAGTGAGAATCATTACTAGCAATCCCAACGGAGTCGGATTTCCCTGGTCAAACATCTGAAACCCGAGCCCTAGTGAAATTGACTCCTCGTCCATCATTGAAGCAAGTTTGTTCATCTTTATGCGCGTTTCCTTGCTCTTTGAGTTTATTGACAGTGCATTGTTGTAGTTTCGATACGCCTTCTGCCAGTGGGACTTCCGGTTCTTGCCGTCTATCAGTCCCAGTTCGGTCCCTGCATCTGCGGCCAATGCTAGTGTCTTAGCCCTCTGAGTCTCGTTTTCGATACTCCCCCATGCGGCTCTTAGTGCTTCTAGAGCAGCTTCTGGGTCTTTCTTTTCCTCGACAAAGGCCACTGCGTCGTCCCACGCCTTCTGTAGTTCGGATGGTATAGGCACGAGCCGGCGAAACCCCTCTCATTGAAAACTTCAGCGGAAGGGCTCCTGTAACAGATTGGTTGATTCTTCGATGGTAATGCATAAGACCCAGAGTCATCGCCGAGACCCTGCGAGTAGCCGTTTTGTGAGAGTACTGGGGACCAAGAGAGCAATGGAAAAAATCGTCAATGATTTCGTAGTTAACGTCGCAACCGCCAACGGAACGGGGTCTCAGTCGTCCAATCTCATAATTCTACATTCAATGTTCGAGATGGGAGTGCCCGTCAGTGGCAAGAACCTCTTCCCTAGCAACATATCTGGCTTACCGACATGGTTCATAATCAGGGCTAGTGATAGGGGATATCAGGCTCCGGGCGATGGGACGAACATTCAGATTCTGATGAACAAAGATACATGGATTAAGGATCTTGAAGGCCTTGAGCCTGGCACGATAGTGGTTTACAACGAGGATGTGAAAATGCCTGTCGAGAGGGATGATTGCGTCCTATTGGGAATGCCAATGACAAAGATGGCCAGGAAGATAAACCCGAAGCTTGGGAGGCTGATAGCAAATATGTACTACGTAGGTGCCGTGGCACACCTCCTTGGCGTAGAGGAAGATGCCATCGAAAAGGCGGTTAAAGCCCAGTTCAAGGGAAAGGAGAAGGCAGTTGAGCTCAATATTCAGGCTATATCAGAGGGAAGAGAGTACGCCAATGAGAACTGGGATTTCGATTGCCAGTTCAGCGTAGAGTCGAGGGATAAGGATCCAGACACATTCCTGATCGAGGGTAACGAGGCAATCGCACTAGGTTCGATATACGGAGGCATTAGCATGCTCTCCTGGTACCCCATTACCCCCTCTTCATCTCTTGCCGAATCGGTAATCAACTGGCTTCCAGAGCTTCGAAGTGACGGTGACGGGGGCAGTACGTGTGCCGTGATTCAAGCAGAGGACGAGCTAGCAGCTGCTGGGATGGTTCTGGGTGCTGGATGGGCAGGAGGAAGGGGGATGACCTGCACTAGCGGACCGGGGATCTCCCTGATGTCTGAGTTCATTGGATTGTTCTACTTCTCTGAAGTCCCAGGCGTAATATGGGACGTCAACAGGGTTGGACCGTCCACCGGGTTGCCTACTAGAACACAGCAGGGGGACCTCTCGATGCTATACGAGGCTAGTCACGGGGACACCCAGCACATCGTACTAATCCCGGGGACTGTAGACGAATGCTTCGAGTTCGGGTGGCGAGTTTTCGACTATGCCGAGAGGTTCCAGACTATGGTTTTCGGGTTCAACGATCTTGATCTGGGAATGAACCGATGGAAGACATCCGGATTCACCTACCCGGATTCTCCCATGGATAGGGGGAAGGTGGTCAGGAGCCAGGAAGAGATGGACTCCATGCCCGAGTATGGGAGATACCGAGACGTGGATGGAGACGGCATAGCGTACAGGACACTTCCTGGGAGCGGCCTCGACCCAATCCTGTACAGGGGGACAGGGCATGACGAGGATGGTATATACTCTGAGGACCCCCAGGTATACCACGATGCCATGGCTAGGCTGAAGAGGAAGATCGACGGTGCTAGAGATCACCTACCTGCTCCTGTGATAAGGGAGGAGGAAAAGAAGGATCTTGGAGTGATATTCTATGGCTCAATGGAGAATACCATTGTTGAGATAGACGACATGCTAGAGGAGTCCGGACTTTCTGTCAGCACATGCAGGGTAAGGGCGCTCCCACTGCATTCAGGCGTGGAGGACTTCGTGAGAAGGCATGACAGGACCATTGTTCTCGAAATCAATCGGGACGGACAGCTATTCGGCATAATCCGAAAGGAGTTCCCCGCTGAGTTGATACCCAAGATACACAGCGTTTCCTACAGTGACGGCATGCCACCAAGGGCAAGGGTGTATTCTGATATGATTCTAGAAGTTCTGGAGGGCCTGTGATGCTGAAGCTTAACGTCCTCGAACTGGAGAAATCCGAATACACCGGAGGCAAGTCCTCGCTTTGTCCTGGGTGTGGGCATGACCAGATTTCGAACAACATTATCCAAGCGGCCTGGGAGAACGGAATCCATCCCGAGAAGATCGCGAAGATGAGCGGGATAGGATGCTCTTCGAAGACTCCAGCGTACTTCCTGGGAAAGAGCCATGGCTTCAACACGGTCCATGGCAGGATGCCCTCTGTAACCACTGGGGCCAACGTGGTAAACAAGAGCCTGAGCTTCCTAGCAGTCTCCGGCGACGGCGACACGGCGAGCATTGGAATCGGCCAGTTCGTACATGCCATCAGGAGGAACCTGGACATGGTTTACATCGTCGAGAACAATGGCGTCTACGGCCTTACCAAGGGACAATACAGCGCCACCGTGGAGAAGGGGTCCAAGAAGAAGAAAGGGGTCGCAAATCAACAGGCACCGATAGACCTCTGTGCAATGGCAATAAACCTCGGCTGTAGCTTCGTCGCGCGCTCCTTCTCTGGAAGCAAGAAGCAGCTTACAGCACTAATCAGAGCGGCCATGAGCCACAGGGGGATGGCATTCATCGACGTCATCTCCCCCTGCGTGACCTTCGCCAACAACGACGAGTCGTACAAGTCCTACAACTACGTGAAGGCCAACGACGAAGTCCTGCATATTCTGGATTACATCCCTCACTTCTCCCCTATTGAGGAGGTAGAGGTTCCAGAAGGGGAATACCAAGAGGTGAGCCTCTTCGACGGCTCTACCCTCAGGCTTGAGACACTGGCCGCTGATCATGACTACACAGATGCAGTTTCTGCCCTAAGCGCGATTCACCAGTCCGAGAAGGCGGAAAGGCACGTAACCGGACTGCTTTACTACGACGATAACGTTCCCACAGCTACAGACACTCTAGGGCTGTCTGAAACACCACTGGTGGAACTCACCGAAGACCTGCTGCGACCTAGCCCAGATAGCCTAGAGAAGGTAAACTCAGGCTTCAGGTCATGAGTTGAAAAACTGGATTGCTCGGTTTTCTTGAAATATCCGGGCCTAGTCCGTGCCACGTCAGTCCCTTGGTGTAGCGGTCCATCATATGGCACTCTGGATGCCATGACCCTGGTTCGAATCCGGGAGGGACTACCACTTCGCTAAACATACTGGAACAGAAGTTGAGATACCCAGCTGACCATCATGATGATCATGAACCATCCCAATGCCAGTTTGACCCATCTCGTAGGCTCCTTCTTCGGTGGGAAGGGGTCTATTCCCGCCTCCAGTGCCTGGGAGATTATCTCCAGTTCCTCCTCGATAGTCTCCGGGGGCCTGATATCCATACAGTTCGAAGGCCAGCATGCATATTCAATCGTTATCGTAGCGAGGTTGAAGCCTCGAATCCCCTCGAGTGACTGTGGACGAGTTACCGGAAGGGGCAGATATTCCCGAATTAGAGTCCCGACCTCACATCCCATCTGCGTCAGTGATGCTCAGTAGGGTTTCCGGAGATGGTCATGAGGTCCTACTAGGGCACAGGAGTCCGGAGCTACCAGCCTTCCCTGACCTCTGGTCCTTTCCCGGAGGGGGCGTTAGCAGAGTCGATAGAAAGGATAGGACCGGAGATAGACTGTCAGTTTTCACCCTCCTGAGGGAGATGCTGGAAGAGATAGGGGTAACCCCCGATGGTAATGGTGGCTTCATGGAGGTGAGTGACGAAGTAAGAGAGATCGTCTGCAAAGACAAGTCCGGATGGTTAGAGGTGGCAGAGGCCGGAGATATCTCCATCGAGAAGTTCGATTGCCAGGTCATCACTGAGAGGATAACCCCGCCACAGTCTCCGACCAGGTTCCAAAACACATTCTTCCACGTTGCATTGGGAGAATCGGGAGTGGAGGCGACCTTCCCGCCAGGAAGAAGCGAATTCGATAGATTCCAATGGTGGAGGCCAGAGGACGTAATCGAGGCTTGGGAGAGTAACCAGCTGCACCTCCCGCCCCCGATTCTTACTATCTTCAGGGATCTGCTGGAGGCGATGGAAGGCAGGGACCTTATCGCTGCCTGTAATGTGATGGCCGAGGACCCCCCCTCAGGACCTCATAGGTTCGAGTACGGTCCAGGAGTAGAGTGCATCCTAATTCCCACCATGACCCTTCCCCCATCTACACACACCAACTGCTTCGTTCTAGGTGAGAGAGGCGGGCAGAGGGCGATTGTCGATCCGGCAATCAGAGACGAAGATGGGTACAAGCTGCTGAAGGACAAGGTAGAGGAGATACGAGGAGACGGAAGCGATATCGTTTGTACTATCTTCACTCACAGGCATCAAGACCACTTAGGGGACATGGATATGATTTCCCAGATTTACCAGGCCCCTGTTTGGGCGAGTGAGGAGACCCTGTCGGCCCTTCCAGAGATTCAGGAAACTTGGAAACTAAGGGAGGGCGATGAGATCTCTATTGATGGGCCTAGTGGGAGGGTGGACTGGGGGGTTCTAGAGACTCCAGGTCACTGCCCCGGTCAGATTTGCCTAGTTGGTGAGCCAGGAGTAGTGGCAGCGGACAACTGCACGATGGTGGGGACCATACTGGTGCCATCGAGAGATGGAGATATGGGGGCCTACATCTCTGGTCTGGAGAGGCTGAGAGACCTTAGGCCGCATACTCTCTTCGCAGGTCATGGTCCTCTGATTCCAAACCCTGAGAGGATGCTCACACAGTATATCGAGCATAGGAAGGCTAGGCACGCAAAGGTCCTGCAGGCGGTTAAATCCGGATGCTCTAACCTCTCGGATATTGCAATATCGGCATACTCTGACTCGCCTCGGGCCAATCCAGCTCTAGCGCAGGACCAGGCCCTTTCGCACCTGAATGAACTGGTCCGAACGGGAGATGTCAGGAAGACGGGCGGACGCTACCATTCTGAAAATCCCCCCCATCAGGTTGATGGCAGTTCTGAAGGATCTAGTAGATCTGTCTGGTATGATCTCAATTGCAGTGTTGAAATTGGTTGCCGAGCTATTGTATAATTGGCGTTGGTCAGTAACTGAATCTTCAATTTCTTTGTAGTCATCTTGTAGAGATAAGAAGTTCGTATTGGCTTTCAGATCAGGATATGCTTCTGATAGAGCCAATAATTTCGGCATGGCTTGAGAAAGCATAGATTCAGCAGCCATAACGCCACTTACATCACCTGAACTAGATGCAGCAGCAAAGGTATTTCTTGCATCGGCTAATTCACCAAAAATTTCCTTCTCATGGTCTGCATATCCTTTCACAATGTTTACCATATTTGGAATCATGTCATATCTTTGCTGAAGGAGCGTATCGATATTTGACCAAGCTCTGTCAACATCTTTCTCAAGTCGTACTAATCTATTCCAGGTGCCAAAGAACCATCCCACAATAATTAGCACGAAGATTGCGAGACCAAGATATATTGCAATGTCAGTGCCTTCCATAGTAATTCTAAACCCCATGCGGTAATCAATGTTGACCCAGATATTGCTATTTTCTTTACTCGCAACAGATTTTCATCGATATTTGTCAAAAATTAGCATACGAAAGATAGGTGCCTATTATGCAACCAGCGGCTAGTATTCCAGGAATTATCTTGTATTCGAACTGAGACTTTACCTTTCCAAGTACTCCTAGTTCACTTCCTCTTTCTAATCTAGCAGCAAATCCCACTCCACTTTCACCTACGACTTGCATCAAGAGCTGTTGGTCATTTCTTCGTATTGGGGTAATGCCGTCTTCAGCAAACCATTTTTCTTTCTTCATGTTTTTAGGTCGATTTTCGGCTTTTCCTAATATGTAACAGGGGTCCCCCAAAGCCAACCCCCATAATGTCCATTTATGCTCAAGTATCGTCCATCCACCAAAAGTAGTAGTGATTAGTGAACCAAAAATTTCTCCTAAGTTACGATTATGATCTACTTCCCAAATTCGAATATACTCACCAAGTTCTTGATCTTCGAACTTTTCAGGTTTTACGAGTACTCCCCCGGTTCCATCATGAAGTATGAAATTATGACTGCCGTTTTTTTGTTTAATTGTCTCCCACTTGTATTCGGTTTTGGTACGAGGACCATCATCAGTCATCACGACTTTTGTTCTTTTGAGATGTATTTCGTACACCCATCTCCATGAGTGTAGGTCATTGTAAGTACGTGCAGGATCATCTCCAACCAGAACAGGCGGCGCGGGAGAAGTCCACCTTCGAACTTGGCCTACAAGCTCTAATTCACCAGCAGCCATCGACCTAATCTTTGAAGTTGGAACATCAATCGTCAACTGCATTTTAGTTCCAGTGACCCACATCGCTGCTGCAAATACTACTGAGCCTATTGCTGGTCCAAAAATAAGTAACGCCGCGATAACGAGTGCTTCGGTATCTTCTGCCGATTTACCCACCTCCAATCCTGCGTACACTGAAGCCATCGTTGCTGGAATTGAATACAAAACAAGAATACTCATGAATACGCCGTCAAGAGAGAAGCTTGCAGGCTTTGGAGTGCCTACAACGGTAGGATGTTCTGGAATAATTCCGCTATCGTCTGGCCCATATGGGTCTACTTTGTCCCAGTATTCTGGACCAGGGGCTTGGAAAACCCATCCTCTATCGTCTCTTTTTGGGCTATGAGAATATTTTCCAGTCCAGAAACTTCCTGTGGAACCTCCAGTTTCAGAACGGTGGACAAAATCTCTGGGTTTCTCCTCTATCCTGATTTTTTCAAATTCTTTTTGCAATTTTGTAGGAGTCAGCCACATCCCAAGTAAACAACCTGGGACGACAAAAATACCACCTGCAGCCACTGACGTCCAATTATTTGAGGTCAAAGCTCCTATGCTTCCAATTAGCCCAAAGACTATCAAAAGCAAGGAAAAAATCCAAGGAATAATCACAAATCCACTTGGAGGGGTGAAATCAAAACCCCCTCCACCCCCAAATCGGACTGTTGTCGTGTCCACCATGGTAATGTCACCATATAGAATGAGATTAAGGTTAGCCCGGACAATTGAAATTTAATCTCTGGGTGTGAGATGCGTGAATGAGTACTGGAGTGGAGTTACTGAACTGGATGGGGCCGATGCTGAGGAACATTGGTTTGCAGTAGAGCCAGAGGTTTCAATCAGAGTAATGATTTGGAAACCTGAAGGGGTGGTTGATCCATCCAATGGAACGATCGTGATGGTCCCCGGGTGGGGTTCAATGTTCGAGGGATGGCGTCCCCTTGTCTCAGAGTGGGTGAAGAGTAGGCATCTGGTCTACATTGAGACAAGAGAGAAGGCTAGCTCTAGAATCAGCAGGAAGATTTCAAAGTCTGACTTCTCGATAGAAAGGCACTCCAAGGATATAGCAACAGTCCTAGAGATACTGAATATCGATCATTCTAGTATCGACTGGTACTCCTCTTCCCTTGGTTCGACTCTGTTAATCGACGCATACCAGAGAGGTGAGTTGGGTGGCAGGAGCTCTGTGCTGCTGGCCCCGAACCCCGATTTCAAATTCCCACTGTGGTCCCGAGCGATAATCTACTCCCCCCTCCCAATGTTTGCATTCAGGAAGATGGTGGGCTTCGTCGCCTGGGTCGTAGACAAGCGGACTAAGGAGGAGGGTCAGAAGGTTCGTTATCGCAGGGCACTACTGGCCCAGGACGTGCCTAGGATGCTGCTTTCAGCGAGATGGAACTTGAGATACAGCCTGCCCGAGGATCTCTCTGGGATAGAGATTCCATGCGCTGTGATGACTGCCAGTTCAGATACCCTACACGATTTCAGCAAGGTACAGAGGATCGCGGACTCGATTCCAAATTGCGAGATGATTGAGGTCCCCTCAAACCAGTATGCACATGAGCCAGAAGTCCTCCGAGAGATACAAAAATTCCATTCTTCGATAGAATAAATCGCCACTTCTTCCATCGATTGTCTGATGAAGGGGGCCGGGCCGGGCGGTATCGAGTAACATGCGCGAACAGTCATCTTCCTTCGAAATCGCACGCATAGTGCGAGAGATGTCCGAAATGGTCGGAGCGAGGGTCAGAAAGTCATATCAGCCGCACTACGAGCAGATTGTAGTCAGGCTGAACCGGAAGGGAATGCCATCTACTGACCTAGTTATCGTTAGGGGGCTCAGGGCTTACTGCTCGAATCGAGATAGGCCCATGCCCACGCAGCCTTCTCAATTTGCAATGATCCTGAGGAAGCATCTGAACAACTCCAGGTTGGTCGGAGTCAGGCAATATGGATTCGATAGGGTGATTCAGATGGACTTCGAGCATGGAGGAGGACGATTGAGTCTGATTATCGAGTTATTCCGAGATGGCAACGTACTCCTTCTCGATCAGGAAGGCGTGATCATCAGACCCCTGACTCATGCCAAGTATGCCAGCCGGTCTCTAAAGAAGGGCGTGGCTTACGCGCCCCCTCCGGAGGCAATAGATCCAAGGGAGCTCTCTGGAGAGTCCCTGAACGAGATTCTTTCGAGCAGCGATCATGCCTTGATTAGGACCCTTGCGTCGAGAGTGAATCTTGGAAGAATCTATGGAAGTGCAGTATGCTCAATAGCTGGGATTCACGAGGATTCGGAATCCAATTCCCTTACTGAGGAACAGAAGTCTTCACTGGACATCGCTCTCTCCAAGATGCTCGATGATCTGGATCAGGGGGAGGGAGGCAACATCTGGCTATCCGACCATGAGTCAAAGGATGCATGGAACTCGGCAGAGAACGAGTCTGATAGAGACTCAGCAGCGGCTGGAATAATCGAATTCTCCCCCATAGAACTACCCTCGATGGATGAAAGTATGAGGGAGTCGACTACTAGGTTGTCAGATGCATACGACTTCATATTCGGCTCACATGATGCTGCAGCATTCATTCGCAGGGAAGAAGAGAAGCTAGTAGAAGCGGGCGATAGAGCAGAGGACGAGAGTTCCAAGCTTTCGAGGAGAGCATCTCAGCAGAGGAAGGCAATTGAGAAGTTCAATCAGAGGGCCACGATAACCCAGGAGTTAGGGAAGTCTATCCAGGATAACTGGGGTCATGTTGACAGCATCCTGACTCAACTAAACAATGCCGTCGAGGAAAGGGGATGGCTGGACATCGCAGACATCGCTCACGAGGTTGAGTGGCTGGATAGCGTGGATCCGGCAAAACACACGGTGGTAGCCTTCCTTCCGGATGAGGATGGAGAGCCCGGTGCCAGTGTCACTCTAGAGGCAACGAAGACTGTACATCAGAACGCACAGAGGTACTTCGAGGAGGCCCGAGCTCAGAAGAACAAAATCAAGGGAGCTGTGGAAGCACTTGAGAAGACCGAGAGGTCGAAGAAAACTGCAGACAAGAAGGCTGCGAAGGAAGCTGCTTCGGGGAAGCTCAGAGGTAGGAAGAGAGCAAGGAGGTTCTGGTTCGAGAAGTATCGCTGGGCAATACTATCTGGTGGGCACCTGCTTATCGGGGGGAAGGATGCAAAGGGAAACGACGTGCTAGTGAGGAAGCATCTCTCCACGAGTGACCTGTACTTCCATGCAGATCTCCACGGTGCTCCCTCATGCTCACTAAAGCTCAAGGACGGTTTGGTTCCAAGCAATTCTCAGGAGGGGCTCATTCCCAAGGGGGTCGCTTCCATGCAAATCTCCCAGACACTGGGAGAGGGTTTGGATGACGCGCGCGAATTGGACGATTCAGTGATTTCCGAGGCTGCTCAAATGGCTGTTTGCTGGTCTAGAGCATGGGGGAGCGGTGGGGCTGCAGCAACTGCATTCCATGCCAGATCCAGCCAGGTTTCCAAAACCACGGAGACTGGGGAGTCATTGGCAAGGGGGTCCTTCGTTGTAAGGGGTGAGAGAAGCTGGCACAAAGACGTCCCCCTCGAGATAGCAATAGGACTGGCCGTAGTGAATGGGGTCCCGATGCCGGTTTCAGGAGTTCCAAGTACCATCTCAGAAATCTGCGAAAGATGGGCAAGAATATCTCCTGGGAGAGAGAAGAAGGAAGCAGTGGCGAATAGGATCTCCAAATCAACAGGGCTATCTCAGGAGGATGTACTGTCCTGTCTTCCGCCAGGAGGCTGTTCAGTAGAGGATAAAGGGCTAATTAGCCCCTGACTGGATATTCCACTCTGGCGCAGTGATTGCGAACATTACGGAGTCAGTGAAGCGATCATACAACCATTCTCTGTCCTTTGAAACTCCCTCCAAGCGCAAACCCAGCCTCTCTGCTACTGCTCGACTAGGATGATTGTCCGCTGCAACCTCGATAACCGATCTGTGTAGTTTCAAATCAACAAAGCAGTGTTCTATGACCCTCCTGCATGACTTGGTAATGATCCCCCTGCCAGATGAGGACTCGGAAACCCAATATCCCAATCCGAAGCTCCTATTGTCCCAGTCTACCCAATTTAGACTGACTACGCCAACGAGTTCGCCGTATTTACGAATCAAGTAAACCCAGTTGAAGTTCTTGTCATCTCTTATCCGACGAATCATCGCTAACTCGTCATCCACTGAATTGACGTCATCCAGCCATGGGAGCCACTCCCTGAGATATTCTCGGTTCTCATCAACAGTAACGAAGAGTTCTCTGGCGTCTCCCTCAATGGGAGCAAGCAATTCTAGCCCGTCCTCGACCATCAATGAGCTGGAGGGTAGAGGAGGCGGGGAATCAGGGTCATCCGGCCATCCGATTGGCTCAGGCATCATGCACCGCAATGAATCGGGCGTTTTAGTGGTTCTAATTCAGCGGCAACGCTTCAAGTGGACTGCCTCATGCGAGGCCATGGGCGGAAACGGAGAGTCCGGTAACTGGACATACGGGGACTACCTGAGGCTTCACGAGTTACTGGAACTGCAAGGAGACGAAAGGGGAATTTCTGCAGATGAAATGCATTTCATCATCGTTCACCAGACTTTCGAGCTCTGGTTCAAGCAAATAATTCGAGAGCTCTCAGAAACCAGAGAGATTTTGGATCAGGTCCCCGTTCCTGAGGATGATATTCCAAGGGCCGTAAGTCACCTGGAGAGGACGACTGAGATTTTTCGACTAATGGCGAACCAATGGACGGTTCTCGAGACTCTGACCCCACAGGGATTCCTAGCCTTCAGAGACGGATTGGGCACCGCATCGGGGTTCGAGTCTTTTCAGATGCGTGAGTTCGAGGCACTCCTAGGTCTTGAGACGGAAGACCGAATGTTCGGTATGGACCCGATTAAGACATTCAGAAAGCTATCCGAGAGAGGGGGGAAGGACGAGGAGGTGCTGAAAAGGCTAGAAGAGCAGATGCAGAAATCCTCCCTATTCGAGTCACTCATCAAATGGATTGAACGGACGCCCATTATGGGTTCTTCTTTCGACGGTGATGATGACAAAGATGTGGTGAGAGCATATGTGGAGGCGCATCTGGAATCTCATCTCAAGATGGGGCAAGATGCCTTGGAGAGAATGTCCGATTTGGACACGGAGGGAGCAGATAGGATGAGAGAAAGAATAGACTCATCACATCAGTCTGCAGTGTCTTTCTTGATTCCTGATGGAGAGATTAGTCGTTCTAGAGCAGGTCTTCTTTTCATTGAGTCATATCGAGAGTTGCCACTTCTGACCTGGCCGAGAAAGCTCATCGACGCGTTTGTCGAGTTAGAGGAGTCAATGGCAAAGTGGAGACACGACCATGCACGAATGGTAGAGAGAATCATTGGAAAGAGGACTGGCACAGGTGGGACAAGCGGAGTGGACTACTTGGATGCAACAGCCAGATACCGAATTTTCAAGGACCTGTGGGAAGTTAGGACGATACTCGTTAAACCTCAGAATAGACCTGACCTGATTAATGCAGAATTCTACGGTTACACTGTCGATTCGTGAGTCCTGAGGACGGAATTGCATCGTGCCATTGAAGGCTAGGTCGTCAGTGGGCGGTCCATGTCCGTCCCAGTAATCTGTGCTTATGCACGAACTCCGGTTGGAAAGTTTCGAGGTTCGCTTTCACAGTTCAGTGCTGTTGAACTGGGCATCATGGCTGTAAAGGAAGTCTGTGTTAGATCGGGAATAGATCCTGCCGGAGGAGTGGTGGATCAAGTGTACATGGGCCAAGTTCTGCAAGCAGGATGCGGGCAGGCACCGGCTCGTCAAGTGGCTATAGGAGCGGGGTTGCCGGTAACTACCCCCTGCACTACAATCAACAAAGTGTGCGGCTCAAGCCTGAAGGCTGCAATGATTGCTGCAACAGAGATTAGGGCAGGAGTATCGGAAGTTGTGATTGTAGGAGGGATGGAGTCAATGACGAATGCACCACACATTGCTCGGAATGTAGCCAAAGGACAAGACGTCCCCTTTGGTTCTCTTGAGTCTGTACTAATTGGAGACGGACTGAAGGACGCATTCACTGGAGAGTCAATGGGCAATACTGGGGAGACGGTAGCAGAGGAGCATGGAATTACCAGAGAAGAATCTGATAAATTCGCAGTCCGCTCACACTCCATGGCCAACGAAGCATGGGAGAAGGGATGGATTAGCGAAGAGGTTTTTCCTGTCGGTTCTCTATCTATTGACGAATGAATTCGTCCAGAGACGAATGAAGAGATTCTATCATCACTCAGGACTGTTTTCTCAGAAGACGGTCAAGTCACCGCAGGAAATGCCAGTCAAGTCTCGGATGGAGCCTCTGCAGTATTGATTGCTTCAGAAGAGAAGGCAAAAAGAGAAGGTTGGCCAATCTTAGCAAGAATTGTGGATTATGCCACATCCGGAGTGGAGTCCAACAGAGTAATGTCCGCGCCAATACCTACTGTCGAGAAGTTGTTGAAAATCACTGGTATGAGATTGGAAGATGTGGACATTCTGGAGCATAACGAGGCTTTCGCTTCGGCTTCATGCGCTATTAGGGACTCATTAGGAATTCCTTGCCATCGGACACCCACTCGGGGCTACTGGAGCTAGGTGCCTGATGACTTTGGTTAATGCCATGAGAAGGAGAGGATCTAGGAGGGGGATTGTGACAGTTTGTCTTGGCGGTGGAAACGCAGTAGCGATGATGGTAGAGTGCCCTTAGCCAGGTTTTGGTTCTCCCGTACCAGTCATAGACCTTATTTGGGAGTCTCCGGTCGAGCGCCTCGATGGTTGAGCCAGCTCGCACTCATACACGCTTCGAAAAGGCCAGAATAATCGGTGCCCGAGCGCTCCAGATTAGCATGGGAGCCCCTCTCTTCGTGACAGAGGACGAGCTACGTGAGAAGTACAGCGGGGAGTTGATTCAACTCTACGGTGTAGACGATGCAAAGGAGAAAGTCGTTCTGGACCCAATGAAGATAGCCACACTGGAGTACGAGCAGAACAAGATCCCCATTGACATTGACCCTCACTTCGGGGAAGAATGAAGCGTTACGGCCCCTTACCGGGAGCGATAGCAATTGACTAACTGGAAGTACTCTAAGGGCCTAACAGCTTGTCTGATTGGCTTGACTGTGATAGTAATCGGACTCGGCGGTCTAATTCGAATCTACGATGCAGGAGAGTCGTGCCCGGATTGGCCATTGTGTTTCGGGACCATCGGTTTCGATATTTCCGAGGAAGAGCAAGAGGCTTGGTACATTGAGAATCCAGATGAGGTGGATTCTAGGGGATCTGGACATAGATACACTACTTTCCAGATATTCACAGAGTGGTTCCACAGGATTCTTGCAGGTCTAGTTCTGGGACCTCTGGTTATTCTCAACTGGTACATGCTGAGAGGAAGCGAGGAGAAAGTCAAGTTCGCATCCACATTGACTGTTGTCCTCATTGTCTGGCAAGGTGCCATTGGGTGGCTGACAGTCGAAATGGACAATCTCCATTGGAGCGTAGCCCTTCACCTAAGCTCTGCATTGGCTTTTACCATGAGCATGTTTTGGTTGTGGTTAACTCTCACTAGAACGGAGGGTGGGCTTCCTGAGTGGTTAAGGTTTGATTACTCGATCTCTAAGAAATGGAAAGTCAGAGTAGGATTGTTGTCATTAGGAGCGTTCGTCTCAATTTTCTCTGGGACCTTCGTTTCTACGACTCCCGGTGCAAATTTCGGATGCGGAGTGGACGGCTTGCCCGATTCCTGGCCCCTATGTAATGGAAAAATAGTAGATTCAGTAGAGGATGTTGTCGCTCAGTCTCAGATCATACACAGATGGTTTGTCGGTCTGATGCTAATCGCACTGATTTTCGCATCATACTCGATTTCTAACGAGAATTCAGGGAATAATGTCCTTAGGAACTGGATTTGGGGCTCAACTTTCTTATTCTTCGTCAATACATCCATTGGTGCGATTTATGTTCTATCCTGGGATTTGGAAGAAGGATTCTTTGAATTCCTCTCATTAGTGCACCTCATGATGGCTTCACTGACTTTCGTTACTATGGCCATATCTTGGATCGGATGCTCGATCGCTGAGGATGGGTGATTCAGATTCTTCATTCCATCAAAGACTACTTCTCATTGACTAAGCCAAGAGTGGTGGTCCTTCTACAAATTACAGCGATATGTTCAGTGATAATTCATGATTCAATGGAAGGAGATTTTGGTTCCGACTCGATTCAGACAATGCTGGTAGTTCTGATTGGAGGATATCTAACCGCGGGGGGCGCCAATGCGATCAATATGTGGTACGATAGAGACATAGATCCCAAGATGGCCCGAACCTCTGGAAGAGCCATTCCATCTGGTAGAATTGAGGCGGGATCCGCGTTATTCTTCGGGATTCTTATTTCCATTCTAGGAGTCTGGTGGTTCTATGAAATGTCGAATGAAGTAGCGGCCTTCTGGTCGGCTTTCAGCGTTCTATTCTACGTTTTGATTTACAGCATTTGGCTGAAAAGAAGGACTCCGCAGAACATCGTAATTGGAGGAATTGCTGGTTCGACCCCCCCAGTAATTGGATGGTCCGCTTCGTCGGAGGACCTGTCTATCTCAACCGATTCAATGGCTTCTGTACTAGAGTCGGTGATTGAACTAGGTAGTCCGATGCCATGGTTCATGTTCGTCCTTATCTTCCTGTGGACTCCACCGCACTTCTGGGCTTTAGCACTGTACAGATCCGAAGAATATGCAGAAGTAGGAGTCCCGATGCTGCCTAATGTGAAAGGGCCTGAACGAACTCTTTTGGAGATGAAGGTTTACTCAATTCTGTTGGTCCTTTTGTCGCTAGCTGCTCCCACAACTTTAGAGGCAGTCAAAATTGAAGATTGGAGTTACCACGTCCTGAGTTGGACGATTCTAGGATTGAGTCTTTGGTACGCTTCCACGGTTTGGAGGATAGACATTTCAGAGGAGCCCGATGAAACAGGTAGGATCTCCAGCGCTGCAACTTCTTTCTTCGTCTCGATGCTATACCTTGCACTGATGTTCGTAGTTCTTGTAACTGGGAGTTTTGGACAATTTGGAGTCGTTATTGGAGCAATCATAGTCACTGCTTTCGTGACTAGGACGGAGTTGAAATCTACCACATAGTCCCGATGGTTTGAAACACCTAACGAACCATGGGAGGACACGGGTGAGACAATGGAAGAGCATGACCTAATCTACGACTGGAATGATATCGACTACTCGATAGATCGGGACGAGTCGGATCACCCGCATGAGCTGTGGTTCGACGATGAGACTCTTAGAGACGGTTTGCAGAGTCCTAGCGCGAGAAACCCAACAATCGAGCAGAAAATAGAATTAATCGACTACATGGAGAAACTAGGTATCCAGAAGGTGGATTTAGGTCTTCCCGGAGCAGGACCCTTCCACATAGACCATATTGATTCCATGCTAAATCATATGGGAGAAAATGGATATAATCTCAGACCGGGATGTGCTGTGAGGACAGTTGTCTCAGATATCGAACCACTGGTGGAGCTACAAGCAAAGCATGAGAGGCAGATCCAGGCGAGTGCATTTCTAGGAACTAGCCCGATTAGACAGTTTGCCGAAGGATGGACTATGGGGAGAATAATGGAGACCGCCGAGAAAGCGGTCACCTTCGCTGTGGAAAACGATATCCCAGTGATGTTCGTAACAGAGGATACCACGAGGAGCAAGCCGGAAGAAATCAAGCAGGTGTACGCGAGGGCCATAGAATTGGGGGCAGACAGAATTTGTGTTTGTGACACGTGCGGACACGTTACCCCGAATGGGGTTAGAAAGCTCCTAGAATTCATCCAGGAAGAGGTCATTCCCGACTCAGGAGTCAAAAGGAGAGAGATAGAGGTAAACTGGCATGGGCATCAAGACAGGGGCCTAGGGGTTGCGAACAACCTAGCTGCATACGAGGCAGGTGCTGATGTGATTCACGGAACGGCTCTAGGAGTAGGCGAGAGAGCAGGTAACGCACCCCTGGACCAGACCCTGGTGAATCTCAGCCTGATGGGAGTTATCAAGAACGATCTCACTGCGCTGAACGAATATACAAGAAAGGCTCACCAGTATGTGGAAGTGGCTCTTCCGCATAACTATCCGGTCTTCGGAGAGGATGCCTTTGAGACAGGTACTGGCGTTCATGCTTCGGCGGTGATCAAGGCGATGGACAAAGGAGACGACTGGTTGGCGGATAGAGTCTACTCCGGCGTCCCTGCTGGTGACTTCGGACTACAGCAGGTAATCAGGATCGGGCATATGAGCGGAAGATCAAATGTGATTCACTGGTTGAAAAGAAATGGTTACGAAGCAGAAGACGATCTAGTTGCACATATGTTCGATGTGGCAAAGAGTCAGAGAAGGATGATGACCGACGAAGAGGTTCACGATGCAATTTCTGAATTCAAAGCCATGTAGTTAGAGAGCACAGTTATACGGGGGTAAATTCCTCGAAGAGCATGAGAGGAAGGCTAGTTGCTATTTCGGTACTGATTGCACTGGTGATGGTCTCATCATCAGTTCAGGCACAAGAGGAGACAGAAGAAGAGGACAACGTGATTATCGATGTAGTGCTACCACTCGCACTCGCGTTCATCATGTTCTCACTTGGTTTGGGGCTAACCACAGGTGACTTCGCCTTGGTTTTCAGCGAGCCGAAGGCATTTACAATCGGGATAGTGAATCAGATGCTGGTGCTTCCAATTGTGGGTTTCGCTATAGCAAGCTTGGCCGATCTAGACGGGGAGCTCGCTGTGGGTCTGATGATTCTAGCATGTTGCCCTGGTGGAGTCACGTCAAACATTCTGACGAAGTTGGCAAAAGGAGATACTGCGCTTTCAATTTCCTACACAGCAGTTGTTTCGGTTGTGTCCGTGATTACGTTGCCATTGGTAGTTGGCTTCTCAATGGACCATTTCATGGGAGAGTCAGCGCCGAGCATAGACATCATTGGTCTTGGAATTACCATGTTCTTGCTAACTACTCTTCCCGTGGCTATTGGAATGTCCATCAGGGCTACCAAGCCTAATACAGCAGAATCTATCGACAGGGGAGTCAGCCTGACCGCAGCGGTTCTATTCGTGATAAGAGTCCTAGCAGCAATAGCTAGTGAATGGGATACTCTGATGGACAACATCGGAACCCTAGGCCCATCTGTGGTGGCACTAAACGCCCTTATGCTCACTATCGGTTACCAGAGTGCGAAATTACTCAATCTTGAGCCCTCAAGGGCTACTACTGTCTCGATTGAGAGTGGAATACAGAATGCGACTGTAGGAATTACCGTGGGAGGTCTGATTCTCGCTTCTCCGAGTGGGGGCCTATCTACTCTAAGCTTACCTTCAGGAGTATATGGGGTTCTGATGTATCTCGTCATAGCACCCTTCGTGTATCACAGAATATCCTCTTCTGGAGACTCTGAGAACTCGGATAATTGACTGGTTTGTCGAAGTAGCATGTGAGAGTCGCCATATTGGTATTGTTGATGGTGTCCTTCTCCCCTGCTGGGCACGCCCTAGGAGGGGAAGAGCCTGAGGAAATACCCACTGTAGTTTTGGAAGATATCTTGGGGACATACTCAAGATCGGTCCAGATTGCGTTCGAGAGGGTTTCTGATATCGACTCGTATGAAGAGGCAGAGTTGGCCGTAGTAGATTCCTGGCTGGTCGTGACTGGAATCCCGCTTGAGGAGCATCGATGGACGGCAGCGGAGCCTGAGGACAGCGAGCCAGTAGAGCATCTCAGGGGTTCCTACATATGGACTTTCGAAGATTCTACAAAAGGACTCGAACAACTGAGGAATTCATTTCTGAAGGGGGAGATTGAGTCTTTCTCGCCCCTATTGGATAAGTCGGTCTCTACTAGATTCGAGCCAAATGACCCATTCTACGACGATCAATGGCATCTAAACAACACTGGACAAACCAGCGGGACGTCGGGCGAGGATGCTAATGTAACCGCAGTCTGGAACTCGTACAATGGGTCGGGAGTCGTGATCAGTGTGATTGACGACGGCGTGGAGCATTCCCACCCTGACCTTACTACCAACTACCTCTCTCAGCACTCCTATGACTGGTGCGGAGATGATCCGGATCCGGACCCGAACTCCTGGGACGGACATGGAACGGCAGTAGCCGGAGTAGCAGCAGGAACCGGAAACAATTCAATCGGAGTAACAGGTGCTGCATTCGGGGCAGATATCGCTGGCCACAGACTGATTGCGTGTGGTTTCACGGACTCTACCGCTGCAGATGCTCTTAGTTATGATAACGGAGACATAGATATCTACTCAAACTCCTGGGGCCCCTACGACGATGGGAACAGACTCGAAGGACCTGGGCCAATAACCGTTGCAGCCATTGAGGATTCGATATACAATGGAAGGTCCGGGCTCGGAAACATATACACATGGGCTGCTGGGAATGGACTCGAAGCTAATGACAATTCTAACTACGACGGGTATGCAAGCCTAAGATATGCGATTGCAGTGGCAGCTATTACACACTACGGAGATCAATCGTGGTACTCTGAACCTGGGGCGAACATTCTGGTTACCGCTCACTCCAATGGTGGGACGCCCGACTATGAGGGGATAACAACCACGGATATCACGGGAACAGGAGGATACAGCGGAGGTGACGTGACCCACGACTTCGGAGGAACCTCGAGTGCCACCCCCCTTGTCTCTGGAGTTATAGCTCTGATTCTGGAGTCGAATCCCGATTTGACATGGCGTGATGTCCAGAATATCCTCGTCCATAGCTCTAGGAAGAACGACGCAAACGATTCTTCTTGGTCCGTGAATGGAGGGGGCCTCACGGTCTCTCACAAGTACGGATTCGGAGCAGTGGATGCAGGTGCAGCAGTGTCATTGGCTGAGAATTGGACAAGCAGCGGAGAAGAGGTGAATGCTACTTTTGGGCCTTTTACAGAGAATCTCGCTATCGACAACGGACCAAGCTCATGGACCGAGTTCAACCTCTCTGTTCCAATTGACTTGAGCCTAGAGTCGGTAGACGTAATTGTCGATATCACTCACACTGCCCGGGGCGAGTTGGATATCGTTCTGGAGTCACCTAGTGGCCATCAGTCGTGGCTTGCGGAAGTTCATGATGACAACAATGCAGACTACTCGAATTGGAGGTTCGGGACGGTCCAGCACTGGGACGAGTCCTCTCAGGGTAATTGGACCCTGAAGGTTCGAGATTCGGTCACGGGATCTAACTCCGGGACTCTGAACTCATGGGAGTTGATTTTCCATGGAGTCGGAAATGTTACAGACACAGATGGCGATGGATGGCCCGACTACAACGATATAGACGATGACAACGATGGTTGGGGAGACATAGACGAGATGTCTTGCTCTACCGACCCTCTGGATAACTCATCCACTCCGTCGGACACTGACACTCAACCACTCCGTCGGACACTGACTCGGACGGAGTCTGCAACTACCTTGACTCGGACGACGATGATGATACTTGGAACGACTCCACGGAGCTGTCATGTTCAACTGACCCTCTGGATTACTCATCCACTCCGTCGGACACTGACTCGGACGGAGTCTGCAACTACCTTGACTCGGACGATGATGGGGATGGCCTGAGTGATGTGAATGAGACTTCGGTGCATATGACGGATCCACTCGATTCTGACTCGGATGACGATGGATTGGATGACTATCAGGAAATTGTAATCTACGGGACCAAGGCAATTGACAATGACACCGATGATGACGGGCTTGACGATTATGAAGAGGTAATGGTCCATAGCACGAATCCACTGTCATACGATTCTGATACTGACGGAATTAGCGATTATGATGAGATAGTTGTTTGGTTCTCAGACCCCCTGACCTTTGACGCAGACAACGACTCGGACGATTACTATCATTTCCAAGACTGCGATGATGATGATCAAGAGGTGAATCCTGGGATGTTAGAGGCACTCAATGGAAAGGATGACGATTGCGACGGTCTTGAGGACGAGGGCTTCAATGATTCAGATTTGGATGGAGATGGATTGTCGGACTGGGAAGAATTCCACATCCATGGAACAAACCCAGAAGATTCTGACTCAGATGGGGATGGAATACCAGATCAACAGGAGTTGGAGTTCGGCAGTAATCCGTTGGTAGTTGATCTAGATGCGGATGGTGATGGAGCTTACTGGTTCGATGACTGTGATGACAACGATTCGAGTTTTGCACCAGACGTGACTGAGTCCCTAGACGGACTAGACAATGATTGTGACGAAGACATAGACGAAGACTTCTTCTGGATTGATACAGATATGGATGGATTGACTGACTATGCAGAGTATCACCAATACTCTACGGATCCTAATGACGGGGATTCTGACGGGGACGGACTTCCCGATGGGACTGAATTGAATGAGTTCATGTCTGACCCGCTTGTTGCAGATCCTGACTCTGACCTAGATGGCTGGTACCATTTCCAAGACTGTGACGATGATGACTTCGAAAGGGCTCCTGAGCGTCCTGAGGAGCTAGATGGAAAAGATAACGACTGCGACGATTTAGTGGATGAGGACTTCTACGAAAGAGATACTGATGGTGATGGCCTAAGTGACTATGCCGAGTATCACAACTACAGTACATCATTCGATTCTGCAGACACGGACCAAGACGGAGTAGACGATGGAACTGAGATTGCTCGTGGCCTTTCTAGTCCAGTGTTCACGGACTATGACCGAGATAATGATGGATTCTACGAGTATGACGATTGTGACGATCTAGTCGGAAGTACATACCCTGGTGCTGTGGAACAGTGGAATGGCGTTGATGATGACTGTGACGGCGAAGAGGATGAGTTTGTGAACAGGCTAGGGCTGGTCTTGTCAAATTACGATAAGTCGTCGGGCACTGTTTTCCTGGAAAACGGGAACATATACGATGGTCCTAGGACCTATAGTTCGATACCGGTTACCTGGGATTCAGCGAATGAATCCTTTGAAATCTCAGTATCTGGGATTCAGTCATCAGTTGACGCCATTATCACTTGGTCTATGAGTGGTTATTCTCTGGAAGTCAACACCAGTCAAGATGGGAAGACTGTAATTCTGATGCCAATCCATTGCAGAGATACAGAGGAAAATATGCAGATACAATTCTGCGATGAGGGGTCGTCAATTCAGAAGTTAAAAGCGGTCGTCTCAGAGGACGGTTACTACACTGAGATCGAGTGGAATATCATGGTGACTATTTGGGTAGAGCCTCAATCAGAGAATTGGCTTTTCTCGATTATCACCAGCCCAACAGGCATGATCGGGATAGTCACTTTCCTTATTGCCCTCTCTGCAGGAGGATTCCTGATTGGACTGAGAATTTCGAGGGCTAAAGAGTTACAAGATGCCCTCGAAGCATACGGAGTCAGTCCAGAGAGACTGGCCATCAGTCCCGAGAACAAGGGCATGATTTTGCCTTCTGCCCCAGATGTATCTTGGTCGAACGATGAAAACTCGTAGTCAAGAGGGCAAAAGAGTGGTCATCAGTTGTCTTCCTCCTCGTCCGTCGAACCTGCTGGACCCCATTCTGCATCTGGGGATCCTCCAGACCACTCTCCAAATACTGCGATATCTTCGATATCATCGTCCTCCCTCCATGGAGGCTCTCCATCGGAACCACTGATTATCAGGCAACCCTCATCATCGAGCCTCCTCTTCAGAGTAGATACTCCTCGCTTGACTGGCAATAGATGGCCAATTGGAGAGCCTGAGTTCACGAACGGATGTGTTGCTGAGCTGATTAGGAGTCCTCGTATGGGGGACTGGACGTCATGCTGAACACCTGGAAGCTCTGGATCGGTAATAGTCGCAACGATCTCCCCTTCCTCGACGAAGCTTCCAGCGGGTGCCAAGACGTCCAGTAGGCCCCCTTGATCGGAACGAATCCAGACCGATCCCGATGCAAGAATCCTGAACCTCGGTTTGCTAGGATAACCTGGAAGCATTCTGAGACTCCTTAGAAGATTGATTATCCCATACATGGAAATCTGAACTGACTCCGGATCTGCCTCGTCCGAACCCCCTCCTTCGTAAGTGATGCAGGCTATTCCCTCTTGATTGGCAACTCTCCTTAGGGACCCTCTTGGCCCCTCGCTATCTAGAATAGTCTCTATTCCAAAGGATCTTGCAATTCGATTACTGCTTGCATGCGCTAGATTTGCTCTTATCTGGGGGATGTTAGTCCTTCCCTTTGCTGCGGAATGGAGATCGACTACATAATCACTGCTTTTGATGACATTGCTCCATAGCTTGTAGGCTACTCTTGAGGTGGTATTACTGTCGGACTTTCCTGGAAAGCATCTATTCAAATCCCTCCCATCCGGGAAGTCTCGAATCATCCTCCGATATCCTGGAAGGTTGACTATGGGAACGATTCGGATTGTTCCAGCCAATACACTAGCGTCTATGACTCGGTCTTCTCCCATGAAGTTGGGTCCGCATAGGTAAGTTAGGGCCAGTGGCCCTACAAGTTCGTCTCCATGTATTGCACCTAGAAGAGTTACTACAGGACCAGGCCTTGAGCCGTGAATGATGCTTATTGGGACTGGCCAAGATTCTCCGATTTCAACATCTAGGAGTTCGTACTCCATGTGTCTAATTGTTCCTGGTTTTATCCTCTTTCTCATGAATACGTGATTCTTCGTTCCTTCCTTTCGAGACCATTTGGAAGGGCTCTCCCCCACTTCTCCCAGAGCCTTCTCTATCTCCTTTCTTCGCTTCATGGGAATCTGATTAGCTATCTTGATTGGAGCGAATCTTCGCTTCTTAGCGCGGGGAGGGAGTTTGGATTCCTCTGCATCTGCGGCTGGAATCGAATTGGCCTGTTCGTCTTCTGGCACTGTTGGCCCGAGGGATTGGCAAATTAATACAATGCGGAGTGAAGTTTTGGGAAAATTCAATTCGGAATGACCCCTAACGGCGGTCATGGGCGACCGAGAGGGGCTTTCCGTTCAGGAGACTCATGCCCCGACGAGTATTTGCTTTGGTTGCGGTCCCTCTAACGAGGATGGCCTGAGAATAAGATCATTCAGGACAGAAGATGGCCTGGAAATGGAATTTACTCCTGACGAGAGTCATCAGGCATTCCCTGGGATGATTAATGGAGGGATTATCGGGACACTTCTTGACTGCCATGGAAACTGGACTGCGGCGATTGCACTAATGGACAAGGCAGGAGATACCGAGCCTCCATGCACTGTAACTGCATCATACAGTATCAAACTGAGGCGTCCGACCCCACTGGGAAGTACTCTAATCGTCAAAGGAGAAGTAACTGAGATTGGAGATGACAGGGCCAACGTGAAGATGTCCCTCTCTGCAGATGGAGAAGTGTGCGCGACTGGAGAAGGGCTATTCGTTGCAGTAAAGGAGGGTCATCCGGCCTTTCATAGATGGAGTTAATATTCACTCGGCATCCTTTAGAACGGCCGAATTAGAGTTCCCCCATGGACGGCGGGGATGAGGCATCTATCTCAAGTCTAGAAGAGTTCGAATTCGATGTTCGCCTGAAGAAAATGCTTCAGGAGAAATGGGGAATAAAGAGTTTATTTCCTCCACAAGCGGAAGCACTTCCGAACGCCCTCAAGGGTAGAAATCTGATGCTCGCGGTCCCTACTGCAAGTGGAAAATCCCTAGTTGCTCATATCACACTGGCAAACAGGCTGATTGGAGATTTGAGTGGACAAAGAGGAATTTACATCGTTCCTCTAAAGGCTCTAGCATCGGAGAAATACGAGGAATTGAAGGAGGTGTGCTCGAGCGTTGGACTGAAAGTTGGTCTGGCTATCGGGGACAGAAGTAGTGAAACCAGCCTGGTGGAAAATTCAGACGTGCTAGTTTGTACTAGCGAGAAACTAGACTCGATGCTGCGATCAAAGCCCTCGCTACTGGATGACATTGGAATAGTTGTGGCAGATGAGTTTCACCTTATGCAAGATCCTTCCAGAGGTCCTACTCTGGAGATTCTACTGTCCAGAATAAGACATAGCTCATCGAGAGTACAGATCTTGGCTCTTTCTGCCACAGTAGGAAATGCACAGGAGCTATCCGAATGGCTGGAGGCAGATTTAGTAACCTCTAACTGGAGACCAATAGCCCTCTACTCAGGTACTCTGACAGGATTGGACATGAAGTATCACTCAGTAGAGAGCCCGGGAACGGATTTCATTTTACCAGAACCTAAGCGTCTCGAAGGAGGTGTTCAGAAGAACCTCCATTCTGTGATGGACGACACTATTGGGATGGGAAAGCAAATGCTAGTTTTCGTTTCTTCGAGATCATCTGCACAGAAAGAGGCCAGAGAGCTCTCAAGTCACTTGAAGACTAGGCTAGAAAATGGAGATCTCGGTTTCACTGAGTCAGTGGTTGAATCTTGGACCTCTATGTCACAGGAATTGTGGAGGGGAGAGGATGGTTCGGCCACTGTGAAGGCTCTTTCGAATTCAGTTAGAGGAGGAGTAGGTTTCCACCATGCTGGTTTGACCTCCTCCCAGAGAAAGGTGATCGAGAATGGATTCAGGAATGGAAATCTCCAGTGTATAGTCGCAACCCCAACTCTAGCACAAGGAGTAAACTTACCAGCGAGTCGGGTTGTTGTCAGAGATACCAAAAGATGGAGCACAATTGCATCGAGGAGCATGCCTCTGCCAGTAATGGAGGTGAGGCAGATGATGGGAAGGGCCGGAAGGCCTGGTTTTGATGACTTTGGAGAGTCTTTCCTAGTTTCTAAAAACATTCAGGATGAGTCGAATCTAGTAGAGCTATACCTAAGAGGAGAATCAGAACAAGTGACATCTAAGCTGGCAAATCCGAGCGCGCAACATGCCGAACAGGATGGTGCCCTACTAGCTCACATTCTGTCAACAGTTGCAACTGCTGGAATAAATGACAGAGATGGAATATCGCGGTTCCTATCGAAGACTTTCCTAGCTAGCCAGATGCCTGCAGAGACCTTGGAAGCCAGAACTGATGACGTTCTCCATTGGCTTTGCGAGAACTCAATGATTGAAAGAACTGGAGAGTCTCAGGAAGTCAAGAGGGCGATTAAAGGCAGAGTTTCAGAGTCTAGTGACGAAGAAATGTGGGAAGACGAGATGCCATCTTGGGCAAATTCTGCTACCTCAATTCCAGGATTGGATCTTTTCAAGAAAGAAGAGGGGCGAAAACCGGTTCTATCTCCTAGAACCGGCCCAGCAATATTTGGATTCACGAAGGCTAGTGCCTACCAGGTTTCAGAGGGTTGGGTACCGGAACCAGCAGCTATGACATACTCTCCCACTTCTCTGGGCTCAAGAGTTTCGAGACTCTACCTTAATCCAATTTCAGGGAAGATAATCCATGATGGTCTGAATAGGGCAATGGAAATTGTCTCGGGTCAAGACAAGATTGGACAGGTGTCCCCTCTAACTCTCCTCCATCTGGCTTCTTGCACTCCTGATTTCCTTCCTCTGTGGCCAAGGAAGAGTGATTATGATACAATACTAGGAGTCTTGCATGGGCATGAAAGAGAGTTATTGGGAGAATCTATAGATCTTGAACAGGAACGAAGAATGAAGGGTGCCTTAGTGGTTCAATCATGGATGGAGGAAGCCTCCTTGGATGGTATCGAAGAGGAGTGGGGAGTTCAACCCGGAGATCTCAGGAGCAGAGTCGAATTGATGGAATGGCTGCTATTCGCGATGCGAAGAATTCTTTCAGAGGACCAAAACCTAGCAAATATCGAACGTGATGCCCACAAGACTCTGTATGATTCAATAGACGAGGTACATAGGAGAGTTAGGTACGGATGCAAGGCTGACATCCTAGGACTTGTTTCAATCAAAGGTATAGGCAGAGTTAGAGCTAGAGAGATGGCTGAAACCCTAGGAGTTTCGACCGCTTTGGACGTTTCAGAAATCACTGAAAGGGATAAGGCAAGACTCTCTGACCTTAGGGGATGGAGCCCGAAGCTCGTTGACAATCTGGTCAGATCTGCCGGGAAGTCAGTGAGAAGGTCGCGCTAATCAAATTCTTCTAGGGGACCCCATCCGAGCATATGGACTCAGAGCATCCGGTTCCCTGGTTCCCGGCATGGGGGGTTAGGTTTCCTGAACCGATTAGCAACGTGTTCTCTACAGTCTCAATCATCAATGAATTCAGACCGAGCAACAGATGGATGCTACTGGCATCCGAGGCCGCTGCGAGCGAGATGCACCTTTGGACTGCATGGTACGCACTTAGAAGAAACGAGATTTCTGGAGAAATGGTAGCCAAAACTGCAGACACTGAGTTTCTAAGGCTAATCTCGGGTACTCGACAGATAAACAAGGCATTCGAGAGGTCTGGAATCTCAGTGGGTGACGAAAAGGCTTGGATAGTGATGCTACCAGATTCAGAACTAGGAGTTGGTTTCGGCGAGTTTTCGATTCCATTGGACACGTTCAATGATTCGAATGAAGATGCTATCAGGCTCATAGAGCATCTTAGAGGTTCATTAGTCCCTGAAAGGCCCATTCCTACGATTGAGGGTCTCATGAGAATAGGGAGTGAATATCGAATAGACTCGAAGATTTCGGATATTGAAGACGCGTTTCTTACGCATTTATCGCTTTCAAGCCTCAGGTAAGTGATTTCTCATCAGTCATATTGATAGACGGGTGTCCTGACAGCAATCCATAACATGCCAAAGTTCTACGGATTCGGTTCATGCATAGTTTGTGGCATTGCGTGCACATCTGGAAACTTCCTGATACACGATGGCAAGAGATACTGTACTGCGTGCTGGATAGAGAAGAACAACCCCGATCATCCGAACAAGGAAGAGGTAATGGAGAAGGTTCAGGCATCTGTGAAAGAGTGGAAGTGCGCAAAGTGGACTAGAGAAGAGGGTCCCTTGCCTCTGGGTCCTATGTCGGTAAAGAAGTGAGGGCTTAGATGGGGAATGACTTCGTTCCAGATGACTTAGATGCATCGAAGTGGGAAAACCTAGAGCCCTTGACTAGGGACCTCTTGGATAGGAAATTAAGTTGTTCAGGTTGCTTAGAAAATCTAATTTCAGACTCATCCAAACTAGCAGAACATGTTTCTGAGACCGGAGCACTGTTGTACATTGGGATGACGTGTGACACAGAGAGCGAGGAGAAGAAAGGTAGTTTCCTAGAGTTTGTTAGCAATGTAAGGCCCAAGCTGTCTGAGTTCTCGGATTCTCTGAATAGAAGGATTGTGAATCATCCATCCGTTGATGACCTCCCTGAAAGATACGACCTGATGCTAAGAGGGATGAGGAATGATATAGAGATATTCCGAAAAGAGAACATCCCTCTTGGAGTCAGGCAGACTGAGCTAGTAACAGAGGCTCAGTCGATTAACGGTGCTATGACAGTTGATTTCCATGGAGAAGAGATGACCTTCCCACAGATGAGCAAGTTCCTCGAATCAAACGATAGATCGGAGCGACAGGCTGCTTGGACCACTATGGCAGGGAGAAGGATGGAGGATAACGAGAGGCTATCGGAAATCTTCGATGAGTTGATTTCGATAAGACACCAGATCGCTCTCAACGCAGGATTCGAAAGTTACACGCAATACATGTTCAGAGCGATGCATAGGTTCGACTATACCATTGAAGACTGTCTAGAATTTCATGACTCGGTAGAATCTGTATGTATCCCAATACTCAATGAGATAAACATGAACAGGAGAGCGGGTCTTGGAATCAGCGAATTGAGACCGTGGGATGTTAATGAAAAGGGAGGTTCTGGCCCCGATATACACGGCAAAGATCCGCTAAGGCCATTCCATACGGTTGAAGAAATGGTAGAGAAACTGTCAGATATGTTCAATGAAATCTCAGAAGATCTTGGTGGAAAATTCGACAGACTCGTAGAAATGGATACCCTTGATCTGGACACCAGAAAGGGCAAGGCCCCAGGGGGTTACCAATACTACTTGGAGAAGAGCAGGGTACCATTTATTTTCATGAATGCGGCTGGTCTACAAGGTGACTTGGAGACAATGATCCATGAAGCAGGCCATGCATTCCACTCACTGTACTGTGGCCATCTGGAGCTGATTGATGAGAGAGACTATCCTATCGAGTTCGCTGAGGTCGCATCTATGTCAATGGAATTACTAACACAACCATGGTGGGACAAATTCTACGAGAATGAAGAAGACGCAGTAAGGGCGAGGAGGACGCATCTAGAAGG
>LUSA01000033.1 GCA_001629235.1 Marine group II euryarchaeote REDSEA-S43_B8
GATCTTCAACGATCAGTTGTGGGGCTCCCGAATCACGATTTTCTCTGAGTCGCTGGTTAATCCTCAGAACGTCTACTAACTTGTGTGTGAGGTCATCCTCGGATCTATCTCCACTTTCCAGAGTGATAGATGGCCTGACAGTAATTGGAGGAACTGGTAGTACCTTCATGATTGTCCATTCTGGCCTACTAACGTCTTTCTCCATTCCGAGGAAAATTAGGTGCTCATCGGGTATCTTTTCGAGCCACTCGCGGATATCCCGAGCATTCAGTTTGTGCTCTCCCTTATCCGCCTTCTTTTCTTTGAAGGTTGTGGGCTTATCGAGAATTATCTTACCCTGCTCCGCACCGCAATGCATGCATATTGCACGCTTAGGGCCAGCGCAAATATTCTCGATATCCTTGATGATTTTCTTGAATTCCCTGCCACCAACTCCGTGCTTTAGGATGATGTCGTTCACTCTGTCTCTGTAGTAGTCCTGCTCGGACTTCTCTGGATCAATAGGATGCGTTTGCGGAGCATCGTGCAGCAAGGCCTTGCTGCAAGAGTTGCAGGTTGTCTTCAAGCATGTCTTGATTAGACCGGTGAATCCTATGTGCATCACAGGTAGCTCTAGGGCTATGTGACCGAAGTGACTTGGACACTCTTCGTGCTTGTTTCCGCAGGTTTCACACCTGATGCCTGGGTCAATCACCCCCATCTTCGGGTCCTTTGCTGCATCTCGAGCGCTCATCTTCTATCCTCCAGTTCTAGTCTCATTGCTACTCCAAGACTCTTCATTTCGTCCAGGAGAAGTTTGAATGCGTAGGAGGTCTGGACGCTATGGACGTCTGACCTATCGCCGCAAACAGGACAGATTGTAGTCCTTCTCTTCCAATCGTAATATGCGATATGACCGCATCTGGGAGTGTTGCAGACCATTAGATTCCAGCCATCTGACTCGTCAAGAAGCCGGTCCTTGATTACCATGGATGCACCATGAGAAATTAGACAGTCACGCTCCATCTCTCCGAATCTGAGACCACCTTGCCTTGCTCTTCCCTCTGTTGGTTGCCTAGTGAGGATTTGCACTCTTCCTCTGCTTCTAGCGTGGAGTTTGCTGCTAACCAGATGGTGGAGTCTCTGGTAATAGATAACGCCAACGAAAGTATCGACAGGGAAACTCTCTCCCGTCTCTCCGTTAATCATCGGTTCCCTACCAGTGTGCCTGAGACCGTTTCTGAGTAGTCCCGATCTGAGTGACTCTTCCTTTTCCCCGGTGAATGCGGTTCCATCTATTCTTCTGCCTTCCATGGATCCAACCTTCCCTCCGATCATCTCCAACACGTGTGCCACAGTCATTCTCGAAGGTATAGCATGAGGATTGATGAGTAGATCGGGTATTACGCCGTCTTCTGTGAATGGCATGTCCTCCTCATTTACCAGTCTACCAATTATTCCCTTTTGTCCGTGTCTACTGGCGAACTTGTCTCCAAGTTCGGGAATCTTATTTGTCCTTAGAGGAATTCGGACTAGCCTGCCTGAGTCGAGGGACTCTGTTACGAAGATATTGTCCACCCAACCCTGCTCACCGTGACGAACTAGCATAGAGGACTCCCTCCGTTCCTGGGCCTGCAGGAATGCCCCGTGTGATTCTTCTAGGAACCTAGGCGGGCTAGTTTTACCTACAAGGATAGACCTACCTCCTTCTTGGCTGGTCAGCTCAATCTCTGGAACTGGTAGTCCGTCTCTTTCCAGATGAGAGTAGGAATCCCACGACTTGAGTCCCTTGATTTCATCGAGGCCCGTACCTGGAACCTCGATCCTCTCCTCTTGTCCGCCTGGGAATCTCTTGTTCTCTGCATTGTAAGTCCTGATGAACGCAGATCTTCCGAGGGCCCTCTCAACGGAAGCTTTGTTCATAATCACGGCGTCTTGCATGTTGTAACCGTGATGGCTGACGATTGCAACAACATAGTTCTGACCCCCGGGTCTTTCATCGAATTTAGTGGACTTCATAGCCCGTGTTCCCACAATTGATCTCTGAGGGTAGTGCATCACATGTGCACGAGTATCGGGTCTAAGTCTGAAATTCGCACTGGCCACTCCTAGGCTCTGCTTGACCATGGCTGTTCCACCTGTAACCCTTGGTGTTGAGTTGTGTTCAGGGTACGGGACTAGAGAGGCGCAAACGCCCATAATGAGTTGGGGGTCTATCTCTACGTGAGTGTAAACTAGAACTGTGTGATCCTTTTTCTCTTTCCTCTTGAGGGCGTCCATATTTTCTTGGTAGTAGTTTAGTGGGACCTTGAATTTCTCTGTCTTTGAGTCGCCGTTGGGCATAGTTACTTCTGCAGACACCTCGGCATGGGATATTCCATGCTCGCCAAGGTTGGTCCACTCTACCTTCGCTGGATTTATCGGACGTTTGTTCTTTGGGGAGACTGCCGGCAAATCGAAAGGTCTTGGAGCTATCAAGAGATCTTCTTCTTCTTCGGCATCTACCCATTCTACAACTCCACCAGAGACAAGGTCGGAGAAATGAGAAGTGGACGTAGCATTCTACCCCTATCGGTGTTGATGAAAACGTCACGATTCTCATGGTCATGCCTAATGCTAACCTCTGGTCTAATCCTACCGGATCTGCGTCTTCTCTTGAATTGGCTTACGAGCTTGTGCGGCCTCTTGTGAAGGCCGAAGATATCTCCGTTAACATGTATCCTAGAGCCGTCTGCCCAGCCTTCGGGATCATCGTCTACTCCAGCTTCCTTCAATAGTGCCTTGACATCCTCTTCGGGAACTTCCTCTGAGACGTCTATCATTTGTGCTGCATTCTTTACAAGGCCGCAATTTTGCCCCTCGGGAGTCTCGTTGGGACACAGCCTGCCCCATTGTGTAGGATGCAAATCTCTTGCCTCGAAATGGGGCTGGCTTCGAACGAGTGGGCTCGTGACCCTCCTCATGTGAGACAGTGCAGACAAGTATGTCGTCCTATCAAGGAGTTGGCTTACTCCTGACCTCCCGCCGACCCAGTTTCCTGTAGCAAGGGCATGCATAATCTTGGTTGTAAGGACGTCAGGACGAAGGCAAGAAGAAATTCTTAGTTCCCTCTTCCTGTTGTGGTGTCTCTCCAACTGGTACTTCAAGTCCCGAGCCAGTTGTTGAAGGCTTACCCTGAAGAGATCCTCCACGAGATCGCCGGCTAGACGGACACGCTTGTTTGCGTAGTGATCCTTGTCATTGGGATCCTTATCCATTATGGCCATCTCTAGAACTTGTCTAGCAATACGGCCAAGGAAAATTGCTTTCTTCTCCCTATTATCAAATTTCGATCCTAGGTGAGGTAGTAGTTCGTTATCGAGTAAGTTTTGGATTCTGGATTCTCTGTACTCCTTCTGCTGACCTGCTGCGAACTTCTTCTCCAGCCAAGCTAGGGCCTCCTCAGATGTGTCAACACCATACTCCTCATTATCCCTAAGATCGTTGAGGTTAGCAACAGTGTACTTCATGGCCTCGGGAGGTCCTGCAATGGAGGCGAAGATATCCATATCCTTGGCTACTCCAAGCGCTCTCATCAGGAGCACTAGAGGAATGGGCGTAGTTCCAGCACTAGGAATCTTCACCATTAGCATTCCATCTCTTCTCTTTTCGACGTTCAGTGGCTTCCTTACGCCGTCTTTCTGGGAGAATATTTTCGCAACCTGGGTTTCATGGGCATACTTCTTGTTCTTCTCTACTGTTACCCTGTTTGGAGCGAGATCCTCCATAGAAATCAGAACTCTCTCAGTCCCGTTGATAATGAAGTAACCACCGGGATCAAGAGGATCTTCACCGTACTTTCGTAGAAGTTGTGTATATCTCTCCGAGTCCTCAGTGGAGGTTTCAGGGGAGAGTCGTCGATTCTCATCTGCATGGTTTGGGTTTAGGTTGCACCTAGCCGATCTAACCATTATCGGTAAATTTCCTATGTGGACGCTAGTTTCCTCCTGGAATCCCATCTCGGATCCCGGAGATGGGGGCAAATCGTCACGAAAAATCTTGAAGTCTAGATAGACGGGCGAGAAGTAAGTAAGCTTCCTAAGTCTGCATTCCATTGGAGTTGCATGGTGTTCTGCCCCGTTGGCCTCCTTTATTGTGGGCCTGCCTAGCCTGAGATTCTTCAGTCTAACAATAATTTCTTTATCCAAAAGATCGAGTTTGACCATTCCTCCCTCGTCATCTTCTACTGGTTCGTCACTACCAATCCTAATGTTCCGCACGATGTTCTCCATCCTACTCTCCTTACCATCTCCGATAGGGATGCAGTCGTTGTACGAAGCAAGTTGGTGGTTCACTAGGCTCCTATGCTTGAAATAACTCTCAACAATCTCTCTCAATTAAATTCCTCCTTATGCGCTCTCCACTATTAGTCTGAATGCCACTGATTGTCCTGCAGACCTGCTGTATCGAACGACCCTGACAACTCTATTTGCTAGCCATCCCGCAGGAAGCTCATCGTTCTCAGATTCTTCGACCTCCTTGATAACCTGGATTGCAGGATCGGTAATCAGTATCTTAGGAAGTAGTTCCTTTGCGAGCCTGTCCTTTCCGAAGGCATCATCCGTTTTGAGCCCCCATGGCTCTAGAATCTGTGCTTCATCCTCGATTGGGACTAGTTCATGATGAGGGACGAGCACATGGTTAAGCACATTGAATCTGTAGTCTCCAGTAGGGATGTCCTCGTCCAGAAGTGCCTTGCGGGAGATAGTGATTCTGTTGCTCTTACTCCTCTTACGAGAGCCTACGTGTTCACTAATCACGCTCATGATGTGCTCAAGTTCAGAGACCCCGTCCTCAAGGCCGACCTTTTTCGCAACCTGCTCCCTGGACATTCTCTTTATTGTATCCAGATTTGCGTCGTCCGCCAACTTGTGTGCGTGATCCTCCGGGATCCCCAGCTCTATCAATCTCTTTTTTGTTGAGCTCTTTACTGCCATGACTCTTCCCCCACCCAGAAAAACGAGGGCCTGAGAAGCCGTCAGGCGGGCCTGAGGGGATTCGAACCCCCGGCCACCGGGTTAAAAGCCCGGCGCTCTACCTGACTAAGCTACAGGCCCATGGCTGATGCTGGGCTATCCTCCGACCCTAGGGGTCTTCAAAAGGCTTGCGTATAGCAAAGCTCTCGCAAATCAGCGAGGCGTCCGGGGGGAGCCGGGTCGTATCCCATTAGTTCGCTTACGACATAAAGGTTGTTGAAGTCGCGAATATCCGGTTAACACAACAATTTTGTCTCTAAACGAGTTGAAGAAATCATGACAAAGACCAAAGTCTCATTGGAAGGAATTGGGGAGTGGGAGGTATTCTCACCTCAGACTGTATACCCTCCAAGGGAGGATTCATTATTACTATGCAGAGTCATTTCAGAATTTACACCCATTCCAGGAGTGAAGGCCCTAGAAATTGGATGCGGATCAGGAATAGTTACTATGGTCTTAGCGACTCTTGGTTGGGAAGTTTCAGCTTGCGACTTGAATCCATTTGCAGTTTCAGCTACAAGGGGCAATATGGAGAACAATGGAATTCCAGGAAGTCATAGAATAATCGAATCTGGCGTAGGAGAAAATTTAGCAGTCCCGGAGGGAACAGGATTAGTGATATGGAATCTCCCCTATCTTGAAAGAGGAGATGAGGACGATGAATTTGAGAAAATAGAGGAAATTGCATGGTCTGAAATTCCAGGGAAGGGTTGGGGTGGAGAGCTTCTAAATTTCTTAGATTCCCAACATAATGCGAATGAGTTATTGGCATTGATGGTAATGAAGACAGAGCCTGAGGGAAAAAGTAAGGTTGTTGACTGGGAACTAAGAGGGTGGACATCCCGTACACTTGATTCGGAGAGATTTGGGGAAGAAAAGATTGAGATTGTGGCTTTTTGGAAGACCGGAGCGGGTCAGACTCCAACTATTATTGATACTTGCTCTTCGACAATGGAAGAAGTGATGGAAATATCGGGTGGAGATTGGGTGAGAGTCATGTCCAAGACTCAGACGAATGGGAGAGGGAGGAAGAATTCCCAATGGATCTCAGAGGAAGGCGGGGTTTTCGCCACGTGGAAATTAGGGTCGAACCTAATTGACGAGTTCTCTCCGGGAATTATCCAAACTAGTGTTGGATCTGTGGTTTCCACGGTTCTGGAAGCAGAAATGAAGTGGCCGAACGATATCCTTAACAGAAAAGGAGAGAAGATGGGGGGGGTCCTTGTTGAGTCTTCGAATGACGAAGGTAGCGGAGTTAGAATAGGGATTGGGATAAATCGATTTGGTTTTTCTAGAGAGAAGGAAATTCGGAGTTGCGGATGGGAAGAGACCCTCGGTGACATTGATGCTAAGGAGGTTTTCAAAAAAATAGATAGGGGGATTTCTTCTATTTTCGAGAAGACTAGAATCTTGCCCCTCCCAAGCAAGGATAGTCTGGTCATCCAATCTTGGATATCTCTATCAAAATCTCTGTCCAGAGGTGTTGCTGTAAGATTGGACAATGAAGTAGTTAGGCCGTCTGGATTGAACGAGTTAGGTGAGTTACGGGTTACTGGGGGGTCTATTGGAAGTGTAGATATTGGGGATCTAGACATAATTGAGTGGTTAGGCTACAGGTAGGATTTCACACGTTCCCTTACTAGTCTAATCTTTCCAGAACTAGTGATAGTTTCAAATCCGGAGATCTCGTTCAGTGTTGAAAGAGCCTGTTGATAGTCGGATAGAGTAATTTTGATTATGGCAAATGTTCTTTTCGACTGTTTCTCTGAGTCGAATAGTTTCCATTCTAGCCCCTTCAGACTTTCTCCTAGGAGTTTCTTCAAACTATCTCTTTGGATCGATTTATTGACCTTTATAGCGACCCACCTGTGTTTACCCCTTGCTGCCTTTTTTGGCCTCGGCATGGTATCCCGAAGGGGTTTACCTTAACCAATAGTGGGTTCACGCGGATGTGTGAACAACGGTACTCCTGAAGACCTTCGCAAGTCAGAAAGCGCGTTTACTATTTTCTCTGACCCGTCAACTCTCCCGCATATCGTCTTACTCGTGATATTCTCAGGCTCACTGTATGGTGCAATGAGTATGGATGTATTCGGATCAGAAAGCCAAGGCGCAGCGATATTTGTCTCCCTATCGTTATCATACATGGTTGCGGCATTGATTCGTCCCAGCAGTCTGGGAAGATTCCTACTAACAGTCGAAAGCAATGGCGAAGGAGTTCTAAAGAGGAAGTACCTAACCAAAGGTCTGATTAAGACCCTACCTGTTATTGCCCTAGCAACCTTAATCTGGTACTTCTTAAACACCATTCTGAGCAAAGAAAATTTGAACGATTTGAAATTGATTCTAGCAATGATGTTCATTGCAATGTCGTTGTTTCAGGGACTTACTCTGACTGTAGGTTGGATTGAGTACGGGAAGAAAATCCGAGGCCCGCCCAGAGATAGTAGGTCTGGAGTTAGTCCATCGCTAATTAGAATAGTAGTTTCCTTACTTTTACTCGCACCTCTAGTTTGGTGGTTTGGATATGGGGCAGTTAATCCCTCAAATGCGAATTTCTCGACCAACTTGGTATGGTTCATTTTCCTGATTACAATTGTTTTTCTGGGAGTATTGATGGAGCGTTATACCAAATCATCCAGAGAGGGGGCGGAAGTAGATGGAGTAGCTCGTGACAGAGTTTATTTTCTTATTTTCATCACTTCCTGCTGGCATCTTCTAAGTTCATGGAGAAGGGCCCCGTTCACCGTAGATCAGTCTTCAGTCGGCCTCTTTATTGAAGAGAGCATTCTGATGTCAATTACTATCGTTTTGGCAGTTTGGTCATTGTCAAAGAAAGGTCATAAGAGGGGTTGGAGGATTTTCCAAGGGCAATCAGCAATTTTTTGGGGAGTATGTTTCGGACTTGCATATTGCGGCAGTGTATCTTCCTTGACTGTGCTTTCCGAGGGCAGCCTAATGACAACAACTGCTATTGGACATGCTATCACTGCGGTTGTGATGTTAGCGATCTGTCCAATCG
>LUSA01000034.1:0-2207 GCA_001629235.1 Marine group II euryarchaeote REDSEA-S43_B8
AGATTACCATGTCCGACATTGAGATCAGGAGGGTCGAAAGGGATGGTTTCGCCGCGCAGACTCTATCTTTTGAGGAGGGCGATGTATCCATTGTCCTGGATATGCACACCGACTCCGACCTCCTATCGAAGGGACTAGCTAGGGACATTACAAGAAGGATCCAAGCTAAAAGAAAGGAGCTTGATTTGCAGGTAGAGTCTTCGATAGTACTGTCGGTTTGGATTGAAGGAATGGAATTAGAGGATAGGGATTGGCAGCATATTACATCGGAGACTAGAGCTGGAGAGTCCTCACTGAACGAAGGTGAACCCTCAGAAGAATCCGACAAATTCGAGGTCGATGGGACTATTGTTCACTTCCAAATTCGCTGAAATTTAGACTATAGATAGCGCTCGGGAATCAACATCTCAACCCCGAAGAGTGGGTCGGGATCGGTCGAGTCATGGTATGCTATGAACGATCCTCCATCCGGGAGTATCCCCATACTGGCGAAGTCGAATCTAATGTCATTCCCAGCTCCAGAAGTAGAGTCAAGATCACCCTGTCCGAGATAGGTAAGGACGTCAGGCTCCAAGCTCTGGGAGAACTCACGCACATGGTAGGCAACGTCAACGTCCGGCCCATCTGCGCTCTGGAACCTAACGTTAAGCACGAATAGATCATGCACCCCGCTAGAGTGGAATTCCCACTCCTCGATCTCAGTGGCTCTCTCTGAGAGGTTGTATGTCTTGTTTTCCCACGTCTCCCCGCCATCCCATGAGAGCATATGCACGAGAGAGGTCTGCCCCGAGCTTACGCAGTGCAGGGCAGTGGACGAGTCAAATGCGCAATACTGTGACGGCAACGAGGAACCATTCAGCGTCACTCCCGTCCACCAATTGAGTGAAGTGTCCAAAAAGGCGTCACTTCCATCTATGAAGTAGCTTGGAAAGTACAGGCCACCAGAGGGAACTGGAAAGGCCCTCATCTCTTTGTGAGGCTTAGTGAAGTCCCACTCTGGCCCTAGGCTTTCGGGACTCAGATCTACTTCCATAACGTCCAGACTCTCATCTCTATCTGGGAACCCGAAATAATCGTAATTCAGACCGTCAGTTGATATCTGACCTCCAACATTCTGGACCTGGTGCCAGAAATTGGAAATAACTAGGCTGGCCCAAGGTCCGTTGCCATATATACCGCCATTTATCGGACCTACTACCTCGACCTGCCAAGATCTATCATAGAATGGCTCTGGAGTCCTATTGAAGCACCAACTCCACTCCTGGTCCTCAGCGTCATAGAAGAAAGCGTAGAATTGGTCAGCTCCGCTTGTGCTTGGGTAGGGGAACCACCCCATCGAGATAAGATCGCCATTGGTTGCCTGAACTATGCTTCCTTCTCCTAGTCCTTCCTGTCCGGGGACAGTAGGCTTTGGCTCAAGACATCCCAATTGGGAGAAAATAGTGGGCCTGTATTCCTGCCAAGTCAGACCTCTGTCCTCAGACCATGTCGGATATTCCCCGCCAAAGTTTAGGATCCATCCCTCTTTGGTCGCTGCTAGGTAATGCTCGCAGCAGTTTCCCCCATGCTCGTTCCCGAACACTGTCCATGTGGCGTTCCCCCAAGTCTCATTTTCTACGGGATCCGCTACTACGAACATACGCGGATCCTCGGGCCCGCTTGGGTCAATTAGCCCGTAGTCGCGATTCCAGTCGAACTCCTGTTCGCTCGAGGTTACCTCCTCGAGACAGCCCGGCAAGAGCATCATCAGTGCCAAAGCCAGAGATGCTATGATTCGACCCGATCTCATTGAGAGCACGTACTTCCGTGATGACGGTAATATATCGCACTTTCATAGAATTGATGACTATTCAATTCTCCAAGTAGCCCCGTTGGGGCCATCCTCGACTTTTACTCCCATTCCTGTTAGCTCATCGCGAATTTCATCTGCTCTCGCCCAGTCCTTGGATTCCCTCGCTTCATCCCTCTCCAGAAGAAGACTCTCGACATGCTGAGAGATCTCATCCTTCGCACTCTCCTGGCTCTGTATTTTGCCCAGAACCTCAGAATCCTCGGGAAGGAGTCCCAGAACATCTCCAGCGTATTCAGAAATCCAACTTACGGCCGCAGCAATCTCTTCAGACTGCCCTCCGGAGTCCATCAGGGCCCCCATTCTCTTGGCCACTGACTGCCCTTCGACAAGAGCGCCTCCCGTGTTGAAGTCGTCA
>LUSA01000034.1:2259-8513 GCA_001629235.1 Marine group II euryarchaeote REDSEA-S43_B8
TCTCCGAGTCGTCTATCATTACCTGATTGAAGTCTACTGGCTGACGATAAGGGGCGTTTATCAGAGTGTATCTCAATACAAGGGGGTCAACATTCTCCAACGCCTCCGATATTGTCCAGAAGTTACCCAATGACTTGCTCATTTTCTCTCCATCTACGTTCACCATGCCGTTATGGATCCAGTACTGCACCACTGGATCGTGCCCTAGACAGCATTCTGACTGGAAAATCTCGGCCTCATGGTGTGGGAAAATGAGATCGGAACCGCCTCCATGGATGTCGAACCTCTCTCCAAGATGCTTGAGTGACATCGCAGAGCACTCAATATGCCAACCCGGTCTCCCCTCTCCCCACGGGCTCTCCCACGAAGGCTCTCCAGGCTTCGCCATCTTCCATAGAGCGAAGTCCCTATGGTCCCTCTTTCCAGAACCGGTTTTGTCGACCCGCCCACCAGCCCCGGATCTGACCATTTCCAGGGTTTGGCCCGTGAGCTGACCATACTTCTCTGGGGAAGTATCAATTTCGAAGTATACCCCATCCTCGGCTAGGTACGCATTTCCCTTCTCAATAAGTGACTCAACCATCTCGATTATTTCTGGAATAGTTTCGGTTACTCTTGGATATGCATCCGCTCTAATTACGTTCAGGGCATCCATAGATTCGAAGTAGTCGTCGATGTATCTGTTGGAAATTTCTAGGAAGTCAACACCTTCTTCATTGGCAGCCGCGATAATCTTGTCATCAACATCCGTGAAATTCGTGATATAATTGACTTCGAAGCCCCTCTTGCGCAGCCATCTTACTATGATATCGAACGAAATAGCCTGTCTAGCATGACCAATGTGACTAGGCGAGTAAGGGGTAATCCCGCATGCATATAGGCCAACCTTGCCCTCTTCAAGGGTCACCAATTCTCTCTTTTTCCGAGATCTAGTGTCGAATAACCTGACTGCCACTACCTATTGACATGGCACTTCAGACATCAACCCCTCGCTGCTTTAATTAGTGCAGAGAATAGTAAGTCATGTCCCTTCCTTTCTGGGTGCCATTGAACTCCAATGCAGAATTGCTTGTCCCTACGCTCCACTCCTTCTATTAGGCCATCATGCTCCGCTCTTGCTGAAATTTCCAAGCTCCCAGCATCTGATACTCCCTGATGATGTAGAGAGTTGACTTTGAACGAACCACCGTGACCCTCATGCCCAGGAGTGGTGTCAAGATGTTGATGCATCTTACCGCCATGTGCAACACTTAGGATCTGCATTCCTCTACAAATGCCCAGAAGGGGCAAGTCTCTCTCAAGAGCCTCTTCAATTAGCCCCATCTCTGAATAGTCCTGCTCTGGGTAGAATTCTGTAGTCATCGGACCGGGCTCCTCGTTGTAACTGGCTGGCGAAATGTCCGGACCCCCAGAAACTATCAGCCCATCTATCGATTCCAACAGGCTGGTCATGTCTCCCGCTGGCGGAATAATCATCGGCACACCTCCAGCTTTGTCAACCATTGACACATAAGCCGAAGGCAAGATTGCAGCATGCCTAATCCAATTGCCGTATTGGGCTTCCCTCATGAAGCAGGTAATGCCAATGATTGGCTTCATCCAATCACCGAGGACTCTCTTTCTAGTCTGGCACTTCTGAATGACATAATTCCCACGACCATGAAAGAGATCCCTACCAGAAGAAGAAGAAGATGGGAGACAATTCCAAGCCACGACATCCCATCAAACGTTGTTGCTATTCTAGCCCCTCCCAACGCCATCAAAAGCCCAAAAACCATGGATGCATGCATGTAGTGGTGCCTATTAGCAGGATTTTTCACTGAAAGGAATCCAAGAACGAGCATCGGTAATCCGAAGAAGGCAGGAATCATCGCTGTAATCGATGGAGGGTCCGCACTCTGGATGGAATAAGCAATCACTCCCCATGCGGATAGAATTGCACCATCCATAATAGCAATCTGGGGAACGGTCATCCCGAACATCCTGAACTCTGAACTCATGTACTTCGGCGAGTGTTCAGATTAATGATTGTCTCGACTAGAGGGCCTGAATTCGGACTGAGGATTTAGCTATGCCTGACCATGAATCTCTTTGTCCTTGGCCACAATCTGTTCCCAGAGCAGTTCTGCAACGTCCATCACTTCCATCTCAGCTCCAACTGAGTCAAGCCCATCCTTGACCATAATCGAGCAGAAAGGACAGCCTACAGCTACTGTATCGCAACCAGTCTCTGCGAGCTCCTTGGCCCTGATCTCGTTTACTCGCTTGTCAGCATCCTCCTCCATCCACATCTGCGCACCACCTGCACCACAGCAGAAGGAGTCCTTTCCACTCTTCTCAGTCTCGACATCTACTCCCCCAATCACACTCCTAGGCTCATCGATGATCCCTCCTATTCTTCCTAGGTAGCATGGGTCGTGGAAAGTAATGCTGCGACCATTCTTCTCAACCTCGGGGAGCTTCCCCTCTTCCTGTAACTTTGCTAGAATCTCCGAATGATGGAATACCTCCAACTCTTCTCCGCCATAGTCTCCGTACTCTTTTCCAAGTGTATGGAAGCAATGCGGACAAGAGGCAATGATACGCTTTACGCCTAACTCTTGGAAGGTCATCAAATTCGTCTCTGCTAGCATCTGGAACAGATATTCGTTCCCAGCTCTCCTTGCTGGATCCCCGGAGCAGCCCTCTTGCATACCTAGTATCCCAACATCTAGTCCAGCTTCCTTCAGAAGTGAGATTGTGGATCTAGCTACCTTCTGGTTCCTTTCATCAAAGCTGGCAGCACAACCTACGAAGTAGATGTACTCAGCAGGCTCTCCTATCTTGACATCCAGATCGGAGGCCCAATCTGCCCTCTCATGCTCTCCAAAACCATACGGATTAGATGCAGATTCTATGTTCCCCATCGCCGTGTTTAGAATCTCTGGATATTCCATAGTCTCCATCATTGCGTTTCTCCTCAAATCCGTTAGTTTCGGAACATGTTCTATGTAAAGTGGACATACATCAACACAAGCATTGCACGTTGTGCACGCCCAAACCGCCTCATCGGTAATCCGTTGCATCATCGTCTCATCGGGCGTCTCTCCTGAGAGAAGAATTGGAGCGTGCTCGTTAGCGTAATCTCTGACGTCATGAATCACTTGCATTGGGTTCAGGCCCTTGCCTGAAGCGTATGCTGGACAAACGTCCTGACACCTAGCACAGGAGGTACAAGACCATCCGTCAATTAGTTGCCTCCAAGTGTACTGGGTGTATGTGCTAACCCCGAAAGAGTCAATGTCCAATTCCTCCAGTGGCACCGCTAGACCATGCTCATCGGTAGCAAGGGGGCGCATCTTTGCAGCAGGCCCGGTATCATGGAAGAATACGTTAGGGACGGCCATCACCAGATGCATGTGCTTTGAAAGAGGGATCAGGAAAAGGAATACGGATATTGCTAACATGTGCAACCAATACGCGGCTACTACGGTACTATCTGATAGACCATAGAGACTGAATTGGTAACCTATGGGCTCCCAGAAGGCACTGGGGCCTTCCTTAGACTCTACCATAAATGACGTTGTGGTGATTGTGAAAATTAGCAGTAGGATTACGTTTCCTTCCAACTGCGACTTACCTTTGAGCTTCTCAGGAGTGAATACAAGACGACGAATCAATGCCGAAACACATCCAATAAGTGCCATCGTATAGCCCAGTTCGACCATCCCGTTCCAAGGTCCAACAAGAACATCCGGCAGCAACTTTCCAGAGAAAGCATTAGCTGTAGCCAGATCAAACATATCCGATGCTAGCATCAGGAAGCCCCAGAACATCAGAACGTGCATAGTCCCTGCAACACGATCCCTCAGCACTTTCTTCTGTCCCAACCAACCTACGACAAATTCCCTGACCCTGGGTCCCCATGAGTCAAATCTCGAGTCCGGAGCACCAATCATCACTAGACGCGTTGCCTTCTGTACCTGATAGACGAAGAATCCTATTGACAGACCGCCCATTAGGAGCAGAATCATCCAACCATCTAATGGTCCATAAGTCTGCAAGAGGGGGTGCTTCATCCGTGCTCACCTGGGTTTTCCCGAATCTGTCGCCTACAAACAAGACCTTGAAACAACCGCTAAAGAGGCCAACACTCATGTCCTAATGTGCAGGCCACCAGATATGCCCAGCGCATTCGCACCAGGCAAGTGCATCCTTTTTGGAGAGCATGCGGTAGTCTTCGGCCATCCTGCTGTAGCCGTGGCCATTGAGCAGGGAGTAAGAGTTAGTGTGAAAGGCTCCAATGAATGGCTTCTCGAGGGTCAGCCATTCGAGCCCTCCAGGCACCCGCATATTTCGCATATAATCCAGAATATCTTCCAGTACAACGGCCAACCCCTGGATATTGATGTACAAAGCTCACTTTTCTCAGCAGCTGGGATGGGCTCTTCCGCTGCTCTATCAAATGCCTTCGGCGCTGCACTGCACTCACATCTGAACCCCAGCACCCCCCTCGATCCGATTAGATTGGCGAAAATGGCTCACTCTGCGGAAGCAACAGCCCAGAAGGGCAGGGCCAGTCCGACAGATACAGCGACCAGCGCCCTTGGGGGATGTGTAGTGGTTTCAGGACAACATGTCACAGGTACTAGGCACGTTTTCGATACTAGCTTAGAGACTCCTGAAGGATCGCGGAGCTGGGCGATTAATGTCGTCGACCTACCTGCAGATATTGATGACGCATGGCTAGTAGTGGGATACTCTGGCACAGGCTCTCCAACTGGAAGGATGGTGGCCAAAGTAGCGAATCTAATATCTGAGTCCCCACAGAGGATGGAGGAAATGGAGGCAATTGCGAATATTACGAGAGCGGGATTGACGGCACTCTCTGCTGGAAATCTGGAGGGCTTGGGAATAGCAATGGATGCTTGTCACGAAAGTCTCAGGAAGTTGGAAGTCAGTACCAATAAGTTGGATCGCATGGTCAGTGCAGCAAGGCCCCATTCTCTAGGTGCAAAACTTACTGGTGCCGGCGGAGGGGGGTGCATGGTGGCACTCACCCAGGATCCTGCTAGAGTTTCTGAGGCTATCGAGATTGCCGGGGGCAGGCCCCTACAGACAAAATTAGGCTCAAAAGGAGTAAGTATTCTCTAGTTGCAATTGAAAAAACACCAGCTCTATTTGTTCATCTTCTTTATATTACCATTTATAAGAGGGAAGTCGGTCGTCAACCTATGCTCAGCGATGAAGAAAGACTTACTGTAGTGAATGTGGTGGCATCTACCAGGGTAGCGGAGGAACTGGACCTCCCAGACATAGCAATCCAGTTGAACTGCGAATACGAGCCAGAGCAGTTCCCAGGGGTCGTCTACAGGGTAGTGGATCCAAAGTTAGCGATTCTGATGTTCAGATCGGGAAGGGCGGTTTGTACTGGTGGTAAGAACGAGGACAACATCCAGACAGGCATAGAGAGAATGATCGGAGATCTAAGAAATGCCGGAATAGAGACTTGGGAACTGAAGGATGTTGAGATAGAGGTCCAGAACATGGTAGCAACGTACTCACTATTCTATCCCGAGGACTACGGGGAAGTCGCAAAGATGGATGATATCAACACCAAGGTGATCGACGAAGATGGCGGTGGAATCAGAGCAGCAACCGACGAGGAAGTTGAGAATGAGGACCCCCGGATCAGGGGAATACTAGAGGGGGAGCCTTTGGCAGCCCTACCTAGGAAACTCAATCTGAACAACCTGACCTTCCACCTTCCATTCGACAAGGTGGAATACGAGCCCGAGCAGTTCCCAGGCTTGATTTACAGGCTAGACTATCCTCGCGTCGTGTGTCTTATTTTCGGTAGTGGGAAGATGGTGATTACTGGAGCCAGACACAAGGATGAGATTCTTGAGGCAGTGGAGCAGATAAAAGACGAGCTAGCGGATCTCCTCTAGGGTTCAACCAACGTTATTGGGCAGACCTGCTTGCGTGATGCCATGCGCGCCGCATGCTTATCGGCAATGGCTGTAGCCATTCTTGCCTTTGCACAATTTTCCCATTCTTTTTCACCCGATGATTTTCACATCGGAGACTCCAGCCCCCATGAGTCACATGTGCAGGCAATGACGACTACCGGGACTGCAGATGTCCCTATCTGGAGAGTGAATGACAACTGGATGTACGATGGTTTCCTAGACGTGGGAGACTTCGTTGCAGACTCAGGGGTGTCCACAAATGTCGAGACCCTAGATGGGTCACTAGATCGAACGGTCCAGGAC
>LUSA01000035.1 GCA_001629235.1 Marine group II euryarchaeote REDSEA-S43_B8
AGTTGCCTTCCAGAAGCATGTCAGCTAGTGAGTCTGCCAATTCTTCGTTCTTATCGGGCCCCCTTAGCGCCTGCCTGACGGATTTATTGTGATCTCTTACCATCTTCTCTCTCTGCTCGTGCTGAGAACGTAGCTCGTCCCTTATCTCGTTGACCTTGGATAGCATTTCTACCAGCGATGCGTGTGTCTCGTCTGCCTTTCCTCTTTCATGAACGAAAAGTGCATGCAACCTGTCTCCTTCGCCTCTGAGGAAGTCACGCTCCTCGAACATCGGCTTTATCTCATTCCAAATCTCGTCGGCTAGAGAATTCTGTTCGAGCATTAGTTTGTGTTCATTATCGGCCTCGGCCCTCAGCCTCTGAATTGACTCGTCCATGTCACTCAAATCGATTGATATTATCCTCTGCTGCTCGACATGAGGAATTAGCTCGTCCCTTCTAGAAATCAAAGACCTCAGCTTCTTGATCATCGAATTCTCTTTTTCCAGAGTCAACGCGCCATCGGTCATGATTCTATCCTCGATCCTCTCTATCTCGCCAACTGTCTCCGAGAGCTGTATGACTACGGACTTTCCAGGACCCTGGTCCCTAGTCCCCTTCTTTCGGGCGATGACCTCCCTGATACTCTTCTGAATCTCATCCCTACTGGCTTGGTGAAGCTTTGCCTGAGCCCTGACTTTCTTTTGTTCGTCCATCTTTGCGGATATTGTTTCGTGGACTTCCTTCCTCTTCTCGTGAGCAGAGTTCCTCTGCTCTGCAGCACTCCTGGCAGAATCGTTGTGAGAGTCTCTTTGGCTCCTGATTCTGCTAAGTTTTGATTCCATGGCATGGAGCCTTGTCCTTAGGTCGTCAGAACCCTTGTCGTCATGCTCCATGCAATTCCGACTAGTTTCCCCTTATTGAAGAGACCTAAAGGCCGAATAACCTTGCTGCGAAAGGAAGAATGGGAGAAATAACTGCCAAAGCAGCACCAAACATGAATACTGCTCCGGTAGTCATCCTCAACCTAGTGAATAAGTCAGAGCGAACCTGGGATGTCAGCACCTTTCCAGAGATTAGATTGCCCGACGAGTCCTCGAGCCTTACAGTGACAGTAGCATCTCCCATAGAAGAAGGGATCAGAGTTTGCCAGACAATCCTGGACTTCGACATAGAGGAAGAAATCCTATGATAATCTGGTTTACCCATTTGTGGTTCGTTTTGAGGTTCAGACCTCAGCCTATAGACACACTCATTGGGTCTGAAATCAGGCGTCTGCACGCGCAGAATCAGGTCTTGTACTTCGTCTGTGTGATTGAGGACGTAAGCAAATAGATTAGCCTGACCTAGAGTTAGATTCTCCATGTCAACGTCGAACCAAATACCTCGATTTGAAGGGCTTCCCAGATGCATGCGCATTCTATCATTAAGCCTGAAGAAAGGCGCACAGCGCTCCCTTGCGTGCATAAGTAGGCGGTCGAGGGTCTCTTCGCCTAGTTCTTCATGATTGATTATCTGATCGACCGTCCTAGAATCAACCAATTCGGAAAGTGCGAGGTGGAACTCATCCTCTTCAATGAGTCCTGACCTATACATGTCTAAAATCAGGAGAAGGTACTCCTGTAAATCGGAGATATTCACCCCCTTCTTCAGGTCTGAGTTGAAAGAGGAAACATACTTGGAGAACCTCACTGCCAGAACGGGGTCGACATGAGCCCTAATTACGTCCGTGAAAGGCCTGTTTAGCAAGGCTGGGTGCATTGGGGGTGAGAATGCTTCTAGAAGGCCCCAGGGCTCTACCGTGTTGAACCTGGGCCGATTGGAAACCATGTATACACTATGGCCCGAAAGGAGTGCCCCGGTGGACAACGCGATTAGTACTGGTATTCCATCGGTTTCTGATGGAAATATTAACGCAAGTCCGAGCATTATTGTGGATAGTGTCATCAGTGTTGTAGTGAGATTAAGTTGGTTTGATGCTCCGTCAATGACGGCCTTCATCTCGCTATAACCGTGTGCACTACGGAAAGTAACGCCAGTAGAAACGATTTCATCCGTCTCAATTTGGAAAATCCTCTTTGTGACCCATAGCAAGTAATGCAAGACGAATAGCAGAAGTAGATCTGCTACCATAAGAGCAAGAGAAAGCAGGTATACGGATTTTGAAAATGATAAGTCAAGGAATAGCTCGCGTACACCACCTTGCCACCAATCAGGATCGGAGCTTCGATAAGACTGAGCCAATCCAAACAACACTACAACAATGATTGGAAGGAATAGAATTAGGCGAGCGCCGCGGCTGATTAGTAAGTCGTCGATGCCGGTGAGTATAGCCTCTCGTCCCTTCAATGTAGACTTTTGATATGATTCTCTGGGATTTTCCTCGGACTTCGTAATCTCTTTGATATCAGGAGCAGGGGGCGCTTCTGACTGTAGTACGGATACCATCGAGTCTATGTCGCTCTCTAAGTCAATAACAGCGGATTTTTCTTCTTTCGCTGACATTTTTTAACCGCCGATAGAATTTATTCTAGCTAGAATTCTCATAGAGAGTGAGTCGGAAATAGTGAGGGTGTCGCCATCACAAGTCCTTGAGTCGACAGAGGTTTCGATAACCGATCCAATCGTTATTCCACACTCTCTGATAGTTACTGCCTCGGTATCTGAAGAAATTATCAGCTCCACTATAGCAGAAGAATGGACGGGAAGTTTGGAAAGAGGCAGAAGAGTGGATATGCCTGTAGTTTCGAAGTCTCGTTCCACACTGGGGATCCTCTTCCCTTCATTCGAAAACTCCGGATACCCCAGTAGACGATCAAGAGTGGATTCTAGATCAGCGCCAACTGCGTGTTCCATCTTACATGCCACTCCTTGGACATCTCCATCATATCCGATTACATCAGTAAGAAGTATCTCTAGAAGGATTTCCCTCCTCTTTATCCTTGCAGCAAGTTGGAATCCAGAGGGTGTGAGCCTACATCCGCGATAGGGGATGTGTGTAACCATGTCACGATTCGAGAGGCGTTGTATCATTTCAGTAACCGATGCTGCGCTGACTCCCTTGATGTCCGCAAGTTGAGTGGTCTTTACGATGGCAGCGGGATTATCCGAGTGTATCTCGAACATAGTCTTCAGATACATCTCCTCTATTTCACTAAAATCAGACATTCTATACCCCCTCAGCCTCAGCCATGAACTGAGTCTTACAAACCGGGCATCTAGACATTACCGGTCTCTTCTCAATCTGCACCCTCAGGGCCTGATCGCATGTGGGGCAATGGAGTATATCATCAGAAGATTGCACAACTTTGAGTTTTTCAGGCGCTTCGTTTGATTCATCTGGTTCTCCAACCATGAATTCCATGGAGCACGATGGGCACCTTACCCCGCCTACGTGGTCATTCGGCACCATAAGTCTCTGATCGCAAAAACTACACTCAATCTCTCTCTTTTCAATTCTAAGTTGACTGCTCTGTGACTCTTTTGCCTCCCTTAGACGTAGATTGGAAGTAGTGGGAGTCCTAGAGGAAACAGCTCTCCAAGAGAACGTCCCTACCAGTATGATGAGGATGCCCGCGAGAAACCCGTACCCTGCAGCTAAAATGTCGAATGGTAGCTCAAGCCCTTGGTCGTCGATATTTGGCTCGATTGAATAGATTCGCGTCGAGATAACGCCGTCTGATGACCATTGGACCTCGACGTCCACGTTATCACGCTCAATCCATTCAGAGATTGACATTTCTGTAATCACAACTGATCCAGGCATTAAAGATGGGACTGTAGATTCGGCGAGAATCGTTCTCTCTGAAGATGATATCAGTCGCAATGTGCCAGATTGAGTCTTATGATCATCAACATTAGTAAGTGAAATTGTAACCAAAACTCTACTTCCGGGAGAGGGTTTTTCTGGACTGAAAATGGCTTCCAATTTGATAGATGATGGATCGATATATGGAGCAGCAACAGATTTCCAGGGTTTGCTTCAAGGAGGATTTCCTGTAAATTCTCAGTTCCTCCGGCTACTTCAGAAGACACGGCTAGCAGAATTGGACGAGCCTTTCCCTCGGATAGGAAAACGGAGACGTCAATTTCAAGCCCTTCAGATGTAGACCATGAAATTGAATCTGTAGTTAGATTGAGAATCTGACTATTTGAGACCTCAATAGACAGGTTTCCCTCCAAGTCAGTATCCCCTGTTTGTCCTAGGACTGAGAGTTGCCAGTTTAATTCATTAGTACCTGGAAGCTCCAGAATGAAGGTGGTAGGAACCTCTCTGGTTGAGCCGGGGGAAATCGAGATATATTCGCCCTGAAATATTTGTTCGCTATCGGAATGTGTGATTTGGAGAGATACCGAACCGCTGGAGTTGCCTTTGTTGGTTACCATCAATGAGGCAGTGAGCGTATCTCCGACATAGGCAGGCTCGCCGGAGATTACTAGACCAGAGCCACCTGAAGAAGTGAAATTAGTTGAGTTACTAGGGGTATCAGACTCCATTTCTGAGGTTTTGTCATCAAGAATTTCTGGTTCAGAGGCATTGTGAACGATGAGAATTTGAAGAAGAATTACCATGACAGAAATGAGGATTTGGTTCCTCAATGTCACTTTCATGTATGATGGCTCGAATGGGCATCGTATGAATCAAACGCAGAAAAACACTCTGCATAGGGCTATAATAGGGGCATTTGCTCGATTCGAACAGAAATGGACACCAGTGAACTGATGAGGGTGACTCCGGATGAGCTTGCATCTGCCCTTCTGAAGAGGAGAATGTCGCTCAAGGATAGCCTACCCGGAGTAATTAGGAATCTTGAGGCTGAAGAAGATACCCTATCTCCAAGGTTGGATAGGATGAAGAAATCCTTCGATGAAGCCAATGACAAGGTTGCCAAATTCAAGGCCGAGAGGGATCAGTTTCAGACCAGCGCTGGCACTCTAATTCCGGATGTGAAACGGATCCGGAAAAAACTGAATGAGTCTGGGGGAATGATCAGTCTTGATCCTAAATGGAAGAAGATGATGTTGCTGGAACAAATTGAAGAAATTGAGAACAAAATCCAGACATCAGCGTTAGACCATAAATCCGAAAGGAAACTACTAGAGAAGAGGAGAGCGTTAATTTCCGAAAATGACAAATGGGTTAGAGATAGGAAGGACTCGAACCCGGAAATGGCGGAGTATCTGGAAAAGAATAGGGAGATGTCTAAGTTATTCAAGAAGGCAGATAAGGCACATTCTCAGATGATAGGTGCCGTTTCCAAAGCACAACCACTC
>LUSA01000036.1:0-3104 GCA_001629235.1 Marine group II euryarchaeote REDSEA-S43_B8
CTACTGATGTGCCTATAGAAGTGAAGTTTAGGACAGAACCACCGAGCCTCTTCATGGGAGTCTCAAATGACATTCTGGTCCTAGTTGAGTTTTCGAAGAACATATTTGCCAGTACCTTTCCCTGTAGGAGGGGGAGGTAAACATCGCCTCTAGCAACCGGAACTAGTCTCTCGGCATCATCCAAAACGGCAACGATATCTTGGTTGGTTAGGTCGTCCATAGTGACTATGTCGCCCATTGTTCTCTGACTCTCGCGGAAGCAGTCCTCTCATATGCCTTGTCATTGCATAAAATCCTCAATTCCTTCAAACCGGCGTCTTGATGTGTGACACTCTGCCCCGGAGTTTCGATGATAATCAGCCGAACCCCTCTCAGAGTTTCGTTCTGTGGAGGTGGAACGGATATCGATGACTTCTCGATGTCCGAACCAAAGGGGGGCAGGGTAGTTTCAGCTGCACTGTCCAGATACGTGTATGTTACCATAAACAGGAGATTCGATGATCGGATTCGAGTCTCTTACTCAACCATGGAGGATGTAGGCTCCATAGAAAATATCCAACACGGCCTGGTTAGGGAGGCATTGAGACTGACTGGAATAGAGTCGGGCGTCGAGATTACCACGATTGCCGATATACCAGGACAGGGAACTGGACTCGGGTCCTCCTCTTCGGTCACCGTAGGTCTACTGAACGCGATGCATGCCTTCCAGGGAAGGGAGGTTTCCAAGGAACAGCTCGCTGATGAGGCATGCCAGATCGAGATAGACACCTTGGGCGCTCCGATTGGCAGACAGGACCAGTATGCAGCCTCTTTCGGAGGAGTCAACTCAATCAGGTTTGGAGAAAATGGAGTCCAAGTTGAACCTATTGAGGTTTCAGAAGGATTGTCCAAGAAATTCTCCGAGAATTTCACTCTTGTCTTCACAGGATTGACTAGGAGTGCTAGCAAGGTCTTGTCTGAGCAATCTGATGACGAGTCCGACAAGAATAGTAGGATGAGGGAAATTAGGAAGCATGCCGATGAGGCAGCTTCTCATATCGAGCATGGAGATCTCGATTCACTAGGGGCCATTCTAAATCAGACATGGATATCTAAGAGAGGAGTCTCCTCAATGGTTACCAATACTCAAATCGATGATTTGTACGAGAGGGTGATATCTTCCGGGGCACTAGGGGCCAAGCTTCTAGGAGCTGGAAATGGGGGCTTCCTCTTGGTATGTGGAAATCGGCAGCTCCGAGGCATTCTACAAAGGGAACTAGGTGAAGGCCATCGGATGTTCCCCTTGGAAATTGATTTTTCTGGCTCCAGTATAATCTTTGGAACTTGAGTGAGGTGCCAAGATGACATCCGAGAAAAGAAAATCAGATTTTCTAGCAACTCCTATAGCTTCAGGAGCATTTGGCTTCTTTTCATTAATCTTATTAGTTACATATTCAAGAGTTTCTAAGTTTAAACTAGATAAACTTTCGGAACCGATCTTCTGGAGAATAGATCGATCGGGCTCTTGGACCAGATAGATCAGATCCTAGGTAACTCGGACGGGTGGTTGGACGAATCGGAAGCCAACTCTTTCTCTGAACTGGTAGTCTCTTCCAGAAACTGGACAGACTCATTTTCAGGTGGCTGTTGCGCATTCGACTATTCTTCCATGTCAGTCGTTGGATCCATTGACGTGTCTGTCAATCCTCCGGAAATCGGACCTACAAACAGAACTGGAGGGGAATGGGGGTGGACGGAGAGTGGAAATCTGATCGGTACTTCTGATGGTAGGACTCTACGATTAATCGACCTCCCAAGAGTAGGCGCTCTGATTGAGGAGGTTCCGCTGAGAGTCTCTCTTCCTGAGGACTGGGAGTTCAAGTTTAGCCCAATGTCGGAGATAATCACAGGTAGCCCAGGAGCATTCTTTGTCGACAGGTCTCAGGCTCCAGTTGCCTATGACATCAGGATTACAATTGACCGTAACATGCCCCCGATCCTTTCTGCGGCAAGCTTCCCTCAAATTTCCTCAACTATCTCGCTGGCAAAGTCCTCTTCGTTCTCTGCAACCTGCTCAGATAACCCCTTGGAAAATCCGAGAATAGAGTGGACGATAAGCAGAAGCGGAACAACAATCTCCTCATTCGAGAATGATTGGATTTCGGTTAAGCCCAGCGATCTAAACTTCACCCATGGCGAAGTTATGAGCGTGAACGCAACCTGCATTGACTTCCACGGAGCAGTATCGCATTGGAACGACAATCCCACCGTTGACGGAATCCCACCAGACTGGAGTGGGAAGTTCTCAGTCGATGGGATCGAAGGAGAGGGGATAGAAAATGGAAGCCAAACGCCAATTCTTGCACCGGCGGGGAGCTTGATTAGATTCGAAGTCAACGCATCTGACGACTCATCTCTACCGGTACTGCTTGAGTTGTACACAAACATATCAGAGGGATGGAGGCAAACCGGTTTGAATCAGCAAACTTTCGAATTCACAGCCAACCAGGGAATGGGTATCAATGGCGCCGATATGGGAATAGATCAGAGGCACTTGCAGAGGTCACCATCTGAAATCCTCATGGCACTGGTCGCGACCGACGATGCCGGAAACACGGTCTTGTCAGAATGGATACTCAGAGTTCTGGATGCAAACCCCCCGACAGTTATTCCACGATTATTCTCCAATGGAATAGAAATTGAGTACGACGATAAAGTACATGAGAAGGATGAACTGGAGCTTAACCTCTCTCACTCTTACGATGACTTGGACTCAATAGGAGACGTTTCATGGTCCGTATTGGTAGATGGCGAAGAGATATTCCAAAGTAGCCCAGACTGGTCAGTCTTCGAACCAATCAGCCTCTCAAGTCTCACCAAGGGCACTCATAACATCACTGTGAAAGCGACCGACTCCAAGGGGAATACCAGGGAAGAGCCAATCTCGATTACTGTTGAGCCCAGGAGCGGGGCTCACATCAGGGTGGTCGAAGCGACACTTCCTGATGATGCTAGGGTTGGAAGTAGTGTGATGCTCACAGTGTTAGTTCAAAACGACGGTTCAGATCCTGCGTTCGCTCGAGTATGCCTGTCAGATATCTGTGGAAGATGGACCGAAGAACCGT
>LUSA01000036.1:3137-10860 GCA_001629235.1 Marine group II euryarchaeote REDSEA-S43_B8
CCAGTTCGAGATGCAGAACGATACCGTCGAGGATCTATATCTTAGCTGGGATAGCGCTTCGGCAGGGACATATGGGGATATTCCAATGGAGGTATCTGTGAAGAACCAAGCAGGAATCGCTACATCACTGATCCTAGCTGTTCTAATCGTAATATCTGCATTCTTATTTGCATGGTACAGGAACTCGGAATAATCCTGTCCCTGCCCTGCACTTGGGACCGTATACATATTGACCCCCCCTTTATCTTCGGGCATATGGTGATGCTTCCAGACTACCCATCTCGTGTCGTCGCCAAACATCGAACCAGGGTGGATAGGGTATCGTTGCTCTGTCAGATTCTTCTCATTTTATTCGGGGCTTGGTGGCTCTTCTCTTCTTTTGGGTCTGAATCATCTCCTCTGTACAGGTACGTACCGGTCCTAATCCTGTTCTCCTCTGCACTACTTCTTCAGGACATAGTAGAATTCGGACCAACTGAGAGGATGCGAATCTCTACTGCATGCTGCATTGCATGGCCATTACTGCTGGCAGTAGCAGCAGTAAACCGTGATGAAGGAAATATGGTCGCAGTCCTCACTCTGGCCCTTATCTCCGCAATCCTGTATTATACATCGAGGAGTATGCTAGGATACGATGTGAAAACAAGGAGATGGAGGGGAATGATGACAACAATTGGATTCACTCTTGCGATTCCAATAGTCCTAGGATCAAACCCTGCGTCTCTCCTGATCATGACAATTGCCGCCTCATTCACCACTATACCCATACTTTTCACGAAAGACGGGTTAGAGGAAGAAAGGCAAGATTTCTCTGAACAACTTAAGGATGCAGAGCGACATATCCTTGGTCTACAGTCTGGAAACACACTGATGCAGCAACCAAACTCCCTGCTAAAGATGGCTAGAGAGCAAGGATGGAAAAACCCTGAAAGAGGTACTGAACTGATTTCCGAGGCCAAGAGGGAAGCAACCAGGATTGCATCATTCGTATCTGACGTCGAAGAAATCAGGGAGCAATCTGAAATCTCTGTCAATAAAGCCGAGAAAGTAACAGGTTTCCCAGGTAGGCCAAGGAAGATTTTCGAAGACGCCTTGACCGAACTTGAAAACGGCTCACTCAGAGCTTCTGAAAGCAGGTTCAGGGAGGCTAAGTCAGAGGCAGAGATGATTGAGTCCAACTGGCAGAATGCCATAGAAGCGATTGATGAGGCCGAGAAATCTATCTCCGATGCGCAAGGTCACTTGGTCCAAGGACTTCGATCAACTCTGAATGAAGCAAAAAAAGCCATGGAAGATGAAAATCCACAGTACGCATTGGCAATTGTTTCAGAGATCCCATCCCAGATGGATGATGTGGAAGGCCTAATGTTGCGGGCAAGAAAATCCTTGGAGGAGGCCAAGAGCGAGGCTTTATCGTACGCTTCGGACTCTATTGGAGATCTGAATAAGAGGTTGGAAGATGCAAATGAGGCTTTAGATTCTGGAAATGCGTCTCTTGCAACAGGGCTCTCGGAAGGAGTGATTAGGTCGATTAGGAAGGAATCCGAAGCCAAAACCACTGTCCAGAGGTCTCTGAGACAGGTCAAGAGCATCGAGGACAGGATACCAGCAGGAGACTCGGGCTCTGAGTGGAGTAGAAGGCTGGATGAGGCGAAATTGTCTGCAGATGCAGGAAAATGGATAGAGGCCGCAGAAAGTCTGAGCGTACTAGCCGAAGAGCTGGATGATTTCCATTCAAGGGTCGAAGAGGCCCGAGAGATGCTCGAATTCCTGGACGGAGATTGGAGAAAACTCAGGAAGAGGCTAGAGTCGTCGGGTTATGGAGCTGATAACAAAGACAGGATTTCAACCGAGGCATATCTTGCAGCCGCGGAGAGGGCCCTTTCAGAAGGGCAGATTGACGATTGCTTGGAGTCATTGGGAGAAGCAGACTCATCAATGGAAGTACTTCGTCGTCTAGTCTAGGGAATCTCGATTCTGTATTAACCGAGCCTCTCAATTACCAAGACTCCCTCCCTGAATTGGAGCGGACATGGTCTAGTGGTTATGACAGCAGGTTCCCAACCTGCTAACCCGGGTTCAACTCCCGGTGTTCGCACCAATATCCGGTAAATGTCTGAATCATCACCGACACATGCCGCCAATTTGTTTAAATCACAGATGACGATGTTTAGGTTTCATGGACCAAACACTGGACATGCAGGTCGCCGCGCTGATTTTCCTGGCCGGCACTAAGAGCCTCGTCACCAGTGAGCACCCTGGTGGCGTTGAAATGACGAGCGAAGAAGAGGAGGATTCGGAAGATCCAGCACCGAGCAATATTTCTCAAATGCGTGAGCCACTGAATTACGGTTCAATCGGAATTTGAAACATGGTTGGTGTATACTGGCCCACTACTGTATTGAAATAAGGAATCACGGAGGTAAAGATATGAGGAGAAAATCCATTCGAGCTTTCTCGATGATGCTCTTGATGATGACAGCCGGCTGTCTACAGGCTGTAGATGGGGTCGTCGAGGACATTGATAGAACCATAGATGCTCTAGAGGGGGACTATCCCAAGCTAGATCTACCAGAGAGAACTAGATCTTCTCCCTCTCTACATACCTACGATGCATGCGAGACACTTCTGGAGGATCTAAAGACGGCAGTGTACGACGAGATGATAGTTAATCTGGACCAACAAAGCTACTGGCATTGGGTCACAGAGCCAATTATGATGAGGATGGATGGCGGATCTATCTTCGCGGAACCAGAATTGGCTCTTGCTGATGACTCGGCTACTGATACTGGAGGGACTGGGTCCGGACAGACCACCGAATCCCGTGAGGGAGAGTTTTCGGGTACGAATAATCAGGAGGCGGGTGTAGACGAAGCGGACTTCCTCAAGACTGATGGTTACCACATCTACATGCTGAACGGTCAATTGCTACTGATTATGGGAGTTCCTGAGTTTGGTGAACTCACATTGGAGTCCAACCTAACAATAGAGGGAAACCCTACTCAGATGATGATTGAGGGGGACAGGCTGGTTATCTCCTCTTCGATATACTACTGGTCTCTACCCGAAGATAGCGATCTCAGGAAGCTGATGTCCGAGGAAGTCACGGCCACCGACCCGTTCAGTGACGTGACCTACAGCTACACGAAGGTTCAGAACTTAGTCAAGTACACCGTGGTAGACATAACTAATCGATCTTCTCCAGTTGTCGAGAAGGAGATGTACATCGAGGGCAACTACCACACGGCAAGGATGGTTGATGGGACGGTTCGCTCAGTAACACACCTATGGACATACTTCGACGGAATCAGAAACTGGGTCGAATTACCAGAGGAGTACTGGTCAGTAGAAGATAATGACGAGAGAATGGGTATCTGGAACGATAGCGTAAAGCAGACCGTTCTAGACAATGAGCAGGTCATCTCAGAGCTCACTCTGGATGACTTCGTCCCTCATATTTACGAAATCAGGGAAGGTGAGATATTCACACATCCTCTGACCTATGAGCAGTGCACAGAGTTCTCAGCGAGCTCTGATAGCGCAGGACGGGGATTCACTACCATTATGACAATGCAGATGCTCAATGAAGAAGTATCTCTAGAGGTTGACCACATCACATCCTCATGGGCCCATGTCTACTCCTCCGAGGACACCCTGGTTCTAGCCGAGCCAGCGAACGACGGCTGGTGGTTCTGGAGGAACTCTGAGTGGGAGGATGCCACGAACATCCACTCATTCGACATCAGCGATGCGAATCATACCACCTATCTCGCTTCCGGAAGGGTTGAGGGGACTGTAAACGACCAGTTCTCAATAAGTGAGCACAATGGCTCGATTCGCGTAGCCTCGACTTCCGACAACTGGTGGATGTGGTGGAGGTTGGCTGAAACAGACGAGAATGGCGAACCAGTCTGGACAGGACCCACAAACCAAGTCACTATCTTGATGGACGATGGAGAAGGGAGGCTCGATCAAATCGGTTTCCTCGGAGATATTGCAGAAGGAGAGACGATTTGGAGTGCTAGATTCGTCGGAGATAGGGGCTACCTAGTGACTTTCATGAACATTGACCCGTTATGGGTCCTCGATCTCTCCGACCCCTACAAACCGGTTGTTCTGGGGGAACTGCACGTACCAGGAGTGTCAACTTACATCCATCCAATTGACGATGATAACCTGCTCACCATTGGAATAGCTGGAGGTGCGGATGGGCTCGGTCTTGATTGGTCCATTACACAAGTCTCCCTTTTCGATGTCAGTGACACCAGTAATCCGAGCCTATCGGATACTCTTCCACTCACTCCTGCGTACGTCGACGAGAACTGCGAGGACATCATGACCTGCGGCTGGTCTTGGTCCTACTCCGAAGCAACTTACGAGCACAAGGCATTCACCTTCTGGGCTCCTGAGTCACTTTTGGCAGTCCCACTCTCCACTCACAGGTACGTCTACGACGAGATTGAGATCGAGGGCAAGGTCTACTCTCACTACGGGTATGAATACGTCTCGATGCTCAAGATGATCAACATCGACACCGAAAACGGGTCCCTATCAAATCACGGCGAGGTTGAGCACTCTGAGTTCTACAACGAGGAGGGCCTGTCAAGTTGGTGGTCAGGCTCGACTAACATCAGGAGATCGATGTTCATGGGGGACTACGTCTACGCCTTCTCAGCTGGCGGAGCTACAGTCCATAGGACGACCGACCTACAAATGATGGTTGAATTGGAACTCCCCGGAAATGAGCCAGTAGAGTACAACTATGTCTCCGAGGAGCCTGATAGAGTCGATGAGGACTCAGAAGAGTCATCTGAAGAGACAGAGACACACCCATGCAACGAGTCCGACGCAGAGGGTTGCGAGGACTAACTAGGGCTACTAACCGAACCTTAGTGCTCTACCCACTGAGCCTGGTAGTGCAACCGGCAATCCACGTAGTGCTCCGTTTTCCTCTCTTTTGTGGACTATCTCGCCATCCACTATCGTGTATCTTGGCCACCCCGTGAGCTCCATACCATCGTAGGGAGTCCATCCAACCCTCGTCCATGTATCCGCATCGGTTATGGTTCGCTTAGTTTCCAAGTCGACCAAAGTCAAGTCAGCATCATATCCCTCAATTAAGGAGCCCTTATTCTGAATGCCGTATACCTTGGCAGGCCCCTCGCACATCCATCTAACTACTTCTGAGACACTACATTTTCCATCCAATGCGTGAGTCAGCATTAGCGGTAACGATGTCTCGACACCTGGCATTCCAGCCGGTGCGTTAGGGAAACCCACAGATTTTGACTCCAGTGTATGAGGGGCATGGTCGGTGACCACGCAATCTATGGTTCCATCCTTCAGACTCCTCCAAAGAGAATCTCGATCCTCAGTATAACGAATTGGCGGATTCATCAGAACCCTCTCTCCTAGACTCTCAACATCATCCTGATCGAAGGTCAGGTGCTGGGTGCACACCTCGGTAGTGATGAGATCGCCTTTGTTTTTCTGCAACCAGTCTGCTTCCTTCTGGCTTGTCAGATGGACGATATGGAGACGATGATCGTGATCCTTGGCTAGTGAAGCCGCTCTTTTCGTGGCTAGGAAAGCGCATTCAACATCTCTGCACTCTGCATGAGAAGCAATGTCCGTTCGATGTTCAAACTCTGCAGTACGCTGCTGCAAGCGTTCCTCATCTTCCGCATGGGTCGCGATAATCCCCCCTGTGTTGGCGAAGATATTCTCCAGTTGCTTTTGCTCATGAACGAGCAGGTCTCCAGTACTGCTGCCCATGAAAATCTTGATTCCACAAACACCATCCATTCCTTCCACGCTTTGTAAATCTGCGATATTGTCGTTTGTAGCACCTATGAAGAACCCATGATGGGTAACAGACTTCTTTGAAGCGATAGCAATTTTTGCTTCCAGGCTCCCTGAAGTGAACATGAGGATCGATTGCTCCTGGAAGCAAGTGTAAGCCCGTTGCATCGATCACTGCCTCATTACTTCCAGCATCCAATCCCCCTCCGGGTGCTATGGTCGAGATAGAGCCACCAGAAACACGCAGGTCTCCCTCAACAACCCTATCCGGCAAAATCAGGGTCGCATTCTGAATTAGCAAATGACCATCCATGGTGGGCTCCTATGTTGTCGGAACGCTGACATCACAATACTGTTGCCATCGCTGACTCATTTTCATCCCCCGCTCGCTTCAAATAATCGAGGCCCCAGCGCGGAGGTAGCGGGTTGGAGTAGTCAGGTTATCTCGTCGGGCTCATAACCCGGAGACCGATGGTTCAAATCCATCACCCGCTACCAGAAAATAAAGTGAAAGTGAAAAATCGCTGTACTGCAACGATTCTCAAAGAATGACTACTTTCATAGAGCGACCAGGGGTCCTTCATTTGTAACGACAGAGAAGTATTGGTGAACAGATGAGCGAAGAAACAGCAAGTGAGAAAATGGAAGAAGAAGAAATTGTAATCGATGTGGACGATGCAGAGCCCACTATCGAGGATCTCCCAGGCGTGGGTCCTGCAACTGCGGAGAAGCTTCGAGAAGCAGGTTTCGAGGAACTTCTTGGGATAGCTGTGATGAGTCCATCTGAACTATCAGACCAAGCAGAACTGGGAGAGGCAGTAGCCGCCAAGATTATCGCAGGAGCTAAGAAGCTAGCGAATATTGGGGGTTTCGTTAGTGGAGTGGCACTTCTCGAGAAGAGGAAGAGAGTCCAGAAGTTGACCTCAGGAGCTTCATCTCTGGACGAACTACTAGGTGGAGGTTTCGAGACTCAGGCAATAGTAGAGGTATTCGGAGAATTCGGAAGTGGAAAGACGCAAATTGGACATCAGTTAGCGGTGAACTGCATTCTTTCTTTGGATCAGGGGGGACTAGATGGCGAGGTGGTTTACATTGACACTGAAGACACTTTCAGACCGGAGAGAATAGCCCAGATGGCAGAAGGAGTGGACATGGATCCTCAAGATGCTCTGGATAGGATACACGTAGCCAGGGCTTACAATTCTGCTCACCAGATGTTACTTGTCGATGAGATCAAGAGGATGGCAAAGAGTATTGATGTGAAAGTGATCATTGTCGATTCTCTGACAAGTCACTTCAGAGCCGAGTACGTCGGCAGAGGGATGTTAGCTCCCAGACAGCAGAAGCTAAACCGACACATGAAGGAACTCAAGCAGGTCGCAGATGTTCAGAATGCGATCGTTTTGGTGACAAACCAGGTTCAGGCGAAACCAGATGCGATGTGGGGAGATCCCACCAGAGCAGTAGGAGGGCATATCGTCGGACACGCCAGCACATTCCGCCTTTACCTCAGGAAGTCAAAGGGGGGCCGTAGAATTGCTCGCCTAATTGACAGTCCTAATCTACCCGAGGGTGAGGCAGTCTTTACCGTGACATCCGAGGGCCTGCGTGACTAGCGCGCAGGTCTCGGAGTCCGAAGACTAAGCAGCCAATTCCGATAGCTCTGACTCGACCATCCCGAGTAGGGAGAGGAAGTGTCCCTCGTCGAATCCTAGTTTCAGATCCGCCGCTTCAAAGAGCTCCGGAAGAGTCTTTGTGTTCCCGAGTGACATCGCATTCGCGTAGTCATCCAATGCCTTTTGCGGATCTCCCATTTGTGTCTTCCATAGCTGCAGTGATCCGAGTTGCGCTATTCCGTATTCAATGTAATAGAAAGGTACGCCGAAAAGGTGACCCTGCTGCTGCCAAGAAACCTCTCTGA
>LUSA01000037.1:0-820 GCA_001629235.1 Marine group II euryarchaeote REDSEA-S43_B8
AGAGTACGGAGTTAGGCACTTCTCTTGAACTATGGGGCAGAGGTGCCTACATCGAGTAACCGAGGCTTGGAAGAGGGGTTACCGGCTGGGCTGAGCCCGATTGGACCCCATCCGCCTCCTCCATAATTATGGTCAGTAGTGTGTTCACTAGCGCTCTTAGCTCCTCGAGCTCCTGCTTCAATTCATCCATTCTAGCTATCTCTGTCATATTGGCATCCCATCCGAGGGATCTCTCCCTCTCACCCAAGATTGGCAAGTATGGCCTATAAACAAGATAGTGCGTTTTCTACGAAATGGGTACTTTGCGGTACCCCTGGAATTTCGTCGACCCTACTCCTCGTACTCCTCGTACTCCTCGTCATAGTATTCGCTATCTCCTGCAGACCTTCGGATTACGTAGAATGCGGCACCCATCAGGGAAACCAGAATTAGAAGGGACCCTGCAATCAAGACAAACTCGCCTCCAGACTGGCCGCCTTCGGATAATGATGAGACCTGTATGTCGCTAATCTCCACGTTCATGTAATTATCATTGCCATAGTCCCCATCTACTACCAATACTAGCAAAGGCTGTCCGGCTTCTGAGGGGCTGTATTCAAACTCGGCCTTGACACTGGAGCTTCCAGGAGGAAGATACAACTCTACTGGACCGTTGATAAGTGTGGATATCGATGGTTGGAAGGTACCGTCTATCCTCTGCTCGTAGAGGCCTACGCTAATCGTACCCTCGTTCTTGCCTGGGTTCTCCCAGTAGGTTACCACCGTGATCTTGTCACCAACTAGTGGATTCTTTGTGGGAGTTACAACGGATCGAGTGTAC
>LUSA01000037.1:890-32306 GCA_001629235.1 Marine group II euryarchaeote REDSEA-S43_B8
AGTGTACTGCCCGTCGAATTCAACTAGCCTAATCGTGGGAGTCCTCGGGGAGTCGGGGCCACCGAGACCTGCTACCTGGTTTCCTGCCTTGTCTGTGGAGGTAATCCAGAACGAGACCTTGTCCCCGTCACTTATCTCGAACTCCAAGGAAGGTGAGAAGTCTAACTCCCCCCGATATACGTGAACGCCTTCTACACTTGAGAACCAAGGAACTTCGCCGCTGTCCTCAGTACCGGGGATAATCTGGCCGTTCCTCTGGAATGCCCATGAGACCTGAAGAGGTCCGAAGTTCATCCCTATCTCCTCCATGATGGTAATCGTGACGGTGACTGAGTCCATGTTGTTGGTCTCGATCACTGTGAGTGAAGAGTCCGGATATGCTTCAACGTTGAACAATGCCGTGGGAGGCTTAGTATCCACTGTTACGGAGGCCTGTGAGTCCTCGACCGAGTGAGCGTTGCCCGGTACTCCGATTAATGAGGTAGTGAGAACTGTCGTTGGCTCTATGGGTTGGAAATTTGGCAAGGTCATCTCTACTGTGAAATTGCCATTGGCATCCACAGCACCCAAGGACTCGTAGTTCCCGCTCCCGTATGTCATCGAAAGCACTGCGGTTAGATCCTGGTTTACCTCGGAGATCCTAATCCCAGATCCTTCGTGGTGGACAGAACCGCTAACTGAGAAGGTGTCCCCCTGTCCGAGGTAGAGAGAGGTCCCTAAAGCTGGAATTATCGGCTCCGATAAGTCCTCTGCTGCGTTTGGAATAGCGGAAATCCTGTTGTCTAGGCGCCATGAAAGAGAGCTGAGGACTTCTGACTCAATCTGATCCAATCCATCCTCCACCAATACTCTGGGCTTGCAGTCGAAGTCTTGCTCTGTGAATGGCATGTCCCACGAAATCTTGAACCTGACGCTCAGCTCGGTTACAGTGGAGGTGATGGCCTCGGTGCTGGCCCCAATAACCTCCAACATGCTACTGCTAGGGCTTAGCAGCGTAGAGGTGAATGGCTCGTAGGAGAATACCCCGTATTCGCTTCCGTAGCCGCAGAGGAATACAGAAATGTTGTCAATAGTTCTGAATCCGTTCGGTTCGTCCAGCCTCACCTTGAATGTGTGCTCAATTCCCGGTACAAGGAAGTAGTCGATACTGTCTTGTGTAAGCCTGTCCAATGAGAACGTTGAGCCGCCTCCGGAACCAGTCCCGAGACCTGCGCCTGCGAATTCGACCATCACGTCCTCTGCCACGACGACCGAGGCCCATGAGTTGGTAGCACCGGGGCCCCCTCCTGTGGAGCCGTCCTGGTAGCTAAGTCCTACCCAATCCGTACCCTCGACATAGAGGTGTATAAGCTCGTTATCCATCGAGGAGACATCTATTCCCATGAACTGAACTTGCTGCTCCCCGGTTAGCCCGACGCTGAGCTCCCTGTTCTGGGACTGGTACTCTGATTCATCGGCAATTCCGTCAGAATTCTGATCGTCTACCCCCTCCCTCCAGTATCTCAGAGTAAGAGACTCCCCTCTGGCCTGATCTTCACTGATTGTTATGTAAGGGGAGAAAGTTGTCGGTGGGACTACCATGCCGTCAACAAACTGAAGCCCGACAGGAGTCTGGACTTGCATCCTACTCGCCACGGGAGGACTATTGTCTACCACAATGTCCACCATTGGGGGGACTCCAGTAGTGTCTTCTGCCCCGTTAGTTGAGGATGAAGGCCCTACTCTCAACATCAGGGGAGAGAGAGTCATGGAAGACAACCCAGTGGGAGATTGAATCACGCCTGAGAAGGACCCCTGATCTCCTACCTGTAGAGAGTATATGGATCCCGAGAGGTTCAATGCTACGGAAAAATCACTTGCTTGAGGCCTCCGATTCTCATTGTCCTGGAATCTAACTGTTCCCGATATATTCAGGGGCCCCCCTTCTTGGATGGGGAACGGGTAGAATAGGGTATCATAAGTATTGGAAATTACCCTGTCAAACTGGTCTCTGATCTCGAAGTAGTCTATCTGTAGATCGTTCTCTACGGCATTCTCACCGGAACGACCGCTCTCAGACGTAGCAGGCCAAATGGTTTCCCCGTCTAGATCGTTCGCTCGGGCCTCCCACTCTATGCTTTCTACATCGTCCCAGTTCCAATCAACTTTGAACTTCCAGTGGACTTCGATATCGACGTAACCGTCGCTATGCAGAGACTCTGTGACATAGCTCGCACCCACGCTCAGAGGAGCTATGCTGTCTCCTGAGTTCTGTGAGAATTGCACATCTCCCGAGCCTGCCCCCCAGAGGCCATCGGGACTATTCTCGACCCTGAAGCCGATAGATTGGCCGTCCGAGGATGTGCCGACTAAGGTGATATCAGCGAGTTGAGAGTTGTCATAGAGATGATGGTGACTTGTGACGATTTCGATTATCTCACCGTCTGGATAGAACGTATTAGGGACTGAGAAATCTCTGTTTACAAACATGAAGTCGTAGACTATCGAACCATCCAAGGAGAGTGCTCCGTAGTCCGAGGTATAACTCAGTGGGATGTCCGTCTCGTCTTCGAAGTCGACATCGGATATCCCATCCAAGTATCCTTCGATTCCTGGTCCCAGGCCGGACACGTTCTCAAAGAATAGGTATCCAATACCCATTGAAGAAATGTGTACTGTCTGGGCAGAGTTGGAGGATACTGATATTGGGACCTCGAGCCAATCCCTGCCGTTCTGAGCGTCAGTGTGGGTGGGGTTGAGATACCCTATTCCAGAAATCTGTGCCTGGCTGAGAATGCTTGTGAAGGCTGAGTTCCCGGATCCTCCAGAAATCGAGGAGCCTGCTACTGAGACAGTCACTGGGGATTCGAAGCCGTCATCGTCTGGAGAGATGCTCACGAAACCAGAGTTGACTGTTGCAGATTCGGGAATCAGTGCAGTAAGACTCTGCGGGTTTGTTCCGTCCAGAGCCAGAGAGGCGCTTCGCGAGTATGAGTCTTCGAGAGTCATCCATGACTGCCATCCTAGGTTTCCGTACGCCAGTTGCCCCGAATCATCAATCATCGGGAATTCCCAGTCATCAGAGCCATCATTCAGGACATCCAGATGAGGGTTTGAAGGTGGGTTGGAGAACGATGAGGTGATTCTCAGAACGTCTATCCACCCGTTAGTGGGAAGGCTTACTGATGTAGAGAAACCCACTTGCTGGGAAGGGAACTGTATGGTCCCTCCCTTGCTTGCGGAGCCAAGAGAATTGCCCAGCTTATCGTAGATTGTAACGGAAACTGTGCTGGAAATGTTTCCGTAAATTGTTACGCTCTTGATGGGACGAGGAGAGAAGACGAACTCAGATGATATCGTCCCGGTTATTGCAGTGGCGTTTAGCAACCCGTCTACGACCTCTATTCCAGCGCTATACTCCCAGCCATTTTGCCCCGAGTCTGCGTTTAGTACTCTCTTTCCACCGATATGCACCTTCTCCAAGCTTGGAGTCTGCTCGGGGTCATCCGAGCCCATGTGTACTTTCAGTCTGACCTGCGGGTACTGTTCGGCGTCTACCCCTGCAAGGCTGAATGGGAATGAGATGTTGGAGAAACCTGGGACCTGTGCCCCAGTGCTAGCTTCCAATAGCGAACCTCGAATCCATCCATCCTCGCCTGCATGGCCCTCGATGTCGACAAAACCTAGGTTGAATTTGCTGTCGGAGTCCAGCGATATGGATGGGCTTAGCCAGCTTCCAGGGATGCCGAAGTTTGAGATTTGGACTCCAGCGTTGTCTATGAACCATCCAGCGAGGCTGTAGTAGCCATCGGATCCAAATGCGAATTTGAATTTGACAGAGTCTCCCTTGTAGGCATCTAGGTTTGCCCTGAGATTAGTCATCTGACTGGTCGAAGCCCATGTCCCAGACCAAGCAGTACCAGTACAGTGATCCATCGTGAAAATACCCATTCCCTGTAGGTTATGGCCTGCGAAAGAAGAAGCAGTGCCAGAATACCATCCTGGGTCGAAGTATTGCCATGCCCCGTTGTTCACTTTGATGAAAACCGCGCCACCGTCCCATCCTGCCTCTGAACATGACCAATGGTCGAACGTCAGATATGAGGTTCCATTGAGAGGAATGTCATAGCTAGGAGAAATCAGTCGTGCCTCATCAATTCCGTTCTCATAATTGCCTGAGAAACCTACCCCATACGCGTAAGGGAAAGAGGCGGTTAGTGGAGGTCCAGAGTTTGATGAAAGCTTGTTCAATGTGAATTTGCACTTGTCATTGCTACATGTTCCAGATGTCGATCGCGTCCATCCTGGCGCTTCGGAGACTGTCGGGGAGTTAGCAGTCGAGTCTTCGAATCCGATCATTTCGGATTGGACTCCCTTGGTTACGAGCCTGTAAATCCAGTCATCTGGAGCGGGGTTGCCTTGAGAATCCGGCATCCCATAGTGGGACATAGTTGAGGATGACGAGAAGTCATCGACGAACATGGTACTTCCATCGTAATCTACCACTCTGAACTGGGATATGGTTAGTCCCTCCCTTGTATCCGGAGTCCCTCCCCCGTAATTGAATGAAGAACTGGTGTCAACTACTATTCTGATATCAACGCTGGACTGATCCTGGAAACCGGACGGGATGTCGAATGAGACTAATCTAAATTCACCGCTCTGATCCCCGTATGTTTGTCCGTTGTCGGCAGTATAACCATTTCCGGGAATAGGTCCGGATCTAGCCGAGCAATCCGAAGAAGTACTGCTAGTGCTTGATGAGATGTCTGCCCATGTATTGCCGTTCAATGAAAGTTCTATGCAAGCATTGTCGCTGGAACCACCCTCTAGGTCCCACTCCATGTTGAACTCTATCTTTGACGAGGAGTTCGTGCCAGTTAGGTCGATATTCCTCTCGAGCACTCCGTAGGCGTTTGAGTTGTATGTGCAAGAAGAAGCTGTCGTGGTGTAGCATCCATGGTGCCAGACATCCAGATCCACACCCTCATTGATGGTCTCGATTTGATCTATGAACCATCCCGGCCTCTCATTTGTTGAGTCTGGATGGGTCCAGATAACGAATCGGAATTGGATATTATCTGCTTGGTCAATTCCAGAAAGAGAGGATAGTGAGAAGTTACTGGTAACCCATCCACTATGAGAGTCGGAAGCAAATACTGGCACAGGTGATGAGGCCCCGCTAGGAACGGGAGCATCGGTCGATAGAGTGCTGGGATACCCACCTTGTGGTTCTATGTACGACCAATTTCCCCAATTTGAGTCGGACTGGAGCCTGTATTCAACCCAAGTTCCATCCCCTCCTCCAGATGTTGTACTATCTAGGTGGTACCAGTGATCGAAGGTCAGGTAGTATGCACTGATATACTGATTATTTGGCACTGTTTGTGCTGGAACGACTAGATGCCCAAATGTTCCTGCAGGAACCGGTTCACCGGGCATGGTCCCGGCTGAAACCAGACCCTGGGGAGAGGATGATGGGACAATCCCGTGGGCGAGGGTTTGCTCCTCTCCGTAAATTGTCCCGTTTAGATCAAGGAAGGTAGTGGCCCTCCAGAGTTTGCTCTCGTGACAAATGAAGACTGTTTCCGATATCTCCGTAGAGTCGAGGTTTCTGTTCTCATTCAAGTCTAGGCCGGCTAGTTCCTTGAATCCAGAATGGGTACAGTTGGCTCCGCTAGATTCTGGCAAAATATCAACTTCATATTCGTAATAGTCACCGAGAACTGCTGAAATATCTCCATCGGCACCACTGGTGTCACTGATGACAATTGTCGGAGAAGAAGTGTAGTTCGAACCGCCATCTGTCACTATCGCGGAGTGGATTACTCCGGTGGAGTAGACATTTGCTGTCAGAGACTCGCCAGTACCATTTGCGACGCCTACCGCGATAACATCTGTTGACTGGTAATGATGCCTGCGCCCCTGTGCCGTCGCATTGACATTGGATCTGAACCTGATCAGTAGTGTCAAAACCAGAACCCCCGTTATTGATTGTGATGCTCTCAATTCCTGAGCTTACGGCGTATGTTCCAGAGAATCCGGATCCCCCTCCTCCAGTGGCAGATAGGTTGCCTGCTGAGTACCCCGTTCCGGAATCATCTATTGAGAGGGAAGTGATGACATCGTCATTTGCGAAGGACTCGCAGAATACGAGAGTGTCAATCAACTCATCGGAGTCTAGGACCTGGTTGAAATTATTATCCAAACCGTGTTGAATGTAGTCTCCAGCAGAGCCAGAGCATCCTGAGAGGTTTGTGGAGGAGGATTTGACGAAGACCCTTCTCCAACCAGGAGAGTATGTGTAGTCAGAATTCAGAGTAACTTCGATTTCCCCGACATCGAATGTACTGACATTTGAACGAGTCCCGTCGTCCTTTAGGACCAAATCCCCATCATCATTCATCTCGACACCGAACATATTGCCAGAGCCGAAACTATCCTCGTCCCAAACGATACCAGAATCTGAGGATGATGGCAGCGGGGAGTTGGTCACATGTACCCATCCGTCCATGACAGTAGCATTCGTGGGTACGGTGAATCCGTCCACCACAGTAGGGGTTCCATCGCTGTTAATCATCGATGGACCGGACCAATTGGAAACCCCTGCATATGAGACAGGGGATAGTACCATTAGTAGTGTCATTGCTATTGCTAGTCTTGCGCGTTCGCTGGGCATGCTTTGGCTGTAGGTTATGTTAGTTATGAATCAATCTGCGCCATAGACATGTGGTGGCATTTCGACTGGAGCCACTGGGGGGAATTGAACCCCCGACCTTCGCCTTACCAAGGCGACGCTATACCTCTAAGCCACAGTGGCAGTGCAACAACGACCTAAGTGGCTGGTTTAATCGTGGCGACTAGGAGGTGGAGATTTTTTGAAACGTCATTGTGAAAACCTGAGCACCTGTGGGCCTGACTAGCCGAGGTCGCATAGCCCGGTATTGCGCGGGCCTGGAAAGCCCGTGGGATTTTTCCCTCGCGAGTTCAAATCTCGCCCTCGGCGCCAAAATATGCATAATTAACTCCATTCACCGTATCCGAAGGATGGGATTCTTATTCAATGCCACTAGCCTAAGAATATCATGGAGTTGCGGAGTGACGGTGAGTCAGAAGCCGAGGGGGTTGCTCTCATGGAAAGGCTGAGCGACCATCCTACGGGAAGTATCTTCTCAAATTTCAACAGACGTTTGCAAATTCTAGATGATTTATTTTCAGAGATTAGCTACAGTTTCAATCTAATCAAGAAATACTGGGGGGCCAAGGAACTGGTGATGATGGCTTTTTGCGTCTCTGGTTTCATTCTAGGTACCTGGGACCTCGGAATTGGAGAGATTTCGAGTGGCGGAGACTACGATCGTTGGGGCATAATGGGGGATGAAAGTGGATTCTTGCACATGAAAGATCTGGCTCTAATTGTGTCACTACTTTCCTTGATTTGTTGGTTGGGTTTCGTAGTCATGCTCTGGAATAGTTACCCCATAATGAGGGAAAATATGCTTTACCTTTTGATTGGAATGGGCTTCATACTGTTCGGTTTCATAAGGGCACATGCAGAGAACCCGGATTTTCCCACAGAAGCAGGACTAAAGAGTTGGACTTGGGTAATTATTGCAAATCTGATATTGCTTTTCCTATCCACTTTCGTAGTTAGGCGCGCAGTTGTAGAGACTCGGGACATTCATGTCCAAAGAAAGCATGCGCATCCAGATCCCAGAGTGGTTGATCGGGCATGGAAAGATCATAGCTTATTTGCATGGAGTAGTGCTATCGCAATATGGATTGTTTTCTTGAATATCAGTTTCTGGAGTAGCACCCACTCAATCGCACCTAGTCCAGGAGATCTAGACTTCAGTTTCTCGCTTGTCCTGATTCATATTTTGACTGGAATAATTGCCACATTTCTCTTGTTGATTATAGTCTGGTTTCCCGAGTTCATGCTTGGTGCAACGGAAGCCAGAATTCAATCATCTAGAGCGCGAGAGGTCTCGGGGGAAGAAGTCCAGGCCAAGAAGGTCGAGCAGGGGAAGTGTCCCGTGTGCAATCAGAACACTATCGCTACTATGGACGAGGAAGGGAAAATCACGATACCCTGTGAGATTGAAGGATGTAGAGGCAAGGGGATAGTGGGTTCGGATTGTAAAGAATGTGACAGTAAGATACCAACTAGATTAGTATGCGTCAATTGCGGATCGAACACACCCGTAGGGGGTCACTTTGGAAGGGTTGAGGCTTGGTGAAGGAATCCTCTTCCTTAATCCGTGACGGCGATGACGAGGAGTCAGTTGAGTCATCGGAAAAAGACGCGATCACGTCGGTGATTGCGGTTAGTATGTCGTTGATTGTAATTTTTGCATCCTCAATTACAATAATCTACCTCTGGAAGGGAGAAGATGGTTTCGTAATTGAAAGGCCATCATCGGCATTGCTATCTTGGCAAATGGAATACATGGACCTAATAGGAGCGAACAATGAATCACTAACTGAACTAAATGGGGAGGGAGTGGTTGTTTGTGTGGTGGATTCAGGTGTCGATCTGGATCATCCCGATTTACGAGGAGTTGAGTTGAGAGGATGGAGAGACTCAATCAATGGAATTGAAGAGCCATATGATGACGAGGGCCATGGCACTGCAATGACGGGAATAATCGTCTCCGACGGAGGTTTGGATGGGGTCGCAAAGGGAGTGGATTTACTAGTTGCAAAGGCCATAAATGATGAGGGGCAGGGGACCGATGGGACCGTCTCTGATTCTGTAGACTGGTGCGTACAGCAAGGAGCAGACATCATCTCTCTAAGCTTGGGCGGAAGTCAGAGTTTCGGTTCTGACTTCTTCACCACAGATGAGTTGGAACAATCGGTTGACGATGCTCTGGATAGTGGAGTATTCGTGGTTTCTTCTGCCGGTAATGATGGAGAGGATGACGATGGGGATGTAGGCTCCCCGGGTTCAGTCGAGGGCGTTATCTGCGTTGGTGGAATTACGCGTTCTGGAAGCATCTGGTCAGGCAGCTCCGAAGGAGACAATGATGGCAGACTGTGGCCAAACCCGATTCTACCTAGAAGCGATCCGGATAAGAAGCCGGAGATTGTAGGTCCGGGACACGAAGTACCTGTCCTAATGGCTTCGGGAGCGAGCAACTCTGAATGGTGGGGTTGGTCCAGCGGGACATCGGCAGCAACTGCCTGGGTAAGTGGTTCTCTCGCACTTTTGTTACAGGAGAATCCGGATCTCCAGAGAGAGAATTCTACTGGTAGGCAGGCAATAGAAGGAGTGAAGGATGCTATTGCTCAGTCTTCACAGAAGAAGGATGGGCAGGAGAGTCATGATGATCACTATGGGTATGGGCACCTTAGGATTGATTTGCTAATCTCCTATTTTGATGATTGACTCTAGGATTTTTTGAGGAAAGCGACGAGGGTGCCTCCCGTCAAGTCAGTAAAACCGACCAAATGCTCTTCGTTGACCTCCCTGACTAGCTCAATCCACCTGTTAAATGATCGAACCTTCATCTGAGCGGGAGTGAGTTCAACTCCGGAAACAATTTCTCCCACGTCGCCCGTGGGAACGGTCGGCTCTAGGAGAAGAACTAGCCCTCCAGGAGAAACCAACTCAAAGACAGATTTCGCTGCATCGGCACGGTCATCTTCTGGTAAATCGACGACTACCAAGTCTACAGGCATTGGTAAATCGGAATTCAATGCTGATTCGTCAATAGAGACGTTTGAAGCCCTGGAAGAAATTGTCTCAGCGATCACTTCTTGCCAATTCATGGAAACAACTTGTGCCCAATCTCCTGCTTCGTACCTCCTGATTAGTCGCTCAATGATGACGCAGAACCTTTTTCCGGGCTCAATAATCCTAAGAGATTCTGGACGATTTGTTTGTATTTTCTCATTCTCCGAACTGATGGGCGACCATAGATCGAAGAGCCATGCAGACAGATGGCCGATCCCCCCTCCTATGATCACGGCATTCTTCGGACTTATTCTCGAGCACACGTCTCTGATCCTAGCTCTGATTGAGCGAGGGAGTAGGGGAATGTCCATGTGCAGCATTTGCTCTCCAATGCTTGATGCCACCTCTGGTTCAGACTGATCCCTCTCTTCGTCCTCTGAAAGAAGAATGGTCATAATATCAGAATCTGACCTCATTGGCAAACCTGAACTTCTTTCGCCTACGTCCACGTGTTACTCTGGCAACCACTACACTTCAACCATGCTCTAGGATGGTTTGAAGACTATGCAACCTCACCATCTATCATGGAGGCTGACGGAGGTACCTCGCTCGCAGAGTGTCCGCGATGTCAGGAAGTTGTAGACCATACTATCATCAAAAGGAAAAAAAGGGGTTTGGGCGAAGATATATTGGTGAAGTGCGAAGGGTGCCAAGCTGTTCATACGATAATAATCAGACCTCCTAAGGCGACTTCTATCAACACCACATTATCCGACGGAAGGGAGAGTTTCAATGAAGAAATTGAGGTTGACAAGGATGAAGAGATTTCGGTCGGAGACATGTTCGAACACAATGAAATCACATGGAAGGTAACTAGGATTGATAATTCTCAATCTCGACCCCAAGAAAATCTACCAGCGACAGAGATATTCTCAATGTGGGCTACAAGATCTGATAGAACCATCGTTGGAGTGACAATGACCGATGGAGAAGTTAGCGAGTCTGGGAAAATAGAATGTGAACCTGATCGGGTTTTCTCATGTGGTTCGATAATCAAATTCGCAGATTCAAAGTGGAGAGTCAGGGCTATTCACACGGGAAAAGGAAGAACACTCAATGGAAGTAGGATGGCCTATGAGATACGCAGGATATACCTCCATCCTCAAGATAATGTGAGAAGGTGAAATCCGGCCCCTCTAATGGGGATTATCTTTCTTCATTTTCAAATTCAGTTAAGTTCGCGGATCTTAGTCGGATCAAGGAAACGGTAAGCATCCCTACTAGAACAACTACGATCAGGGATAAAACTGGTACTAGAGCAGAATTTACTGAATCGCCGGAGCCACTTGCAAATACGGGTTCAGAACCAAGAACGAAGACCTGGGCAACTAAGTTTGTAGATGCGTCATCACCAAGGATAGCCCGTACCATTACAGTCTGATTTCCTTCGATTTGATTACCAGGAAGATATTGGAGCCGGTCGACCAACATAGTGTGGCTGATCTCAAAGTTTGTTTCGCCTTCTAGGAAATCTGGATGACTCATCCAATTGTCCCTCATGTCCCAAGTTCTCCATTGGACCTCCATCGGAGATCCTTGTACCGACACAGCGAATGACTCACCCGGATGTAGGTTTATCCTGTTCTCTTCTGAGAGGTCAGAGTCGACGCTTAGGTTGATATCGGTATTTAGCCCATACACATAGCTTGCAGCCTCTAAAAGAGCTGGGAGTCCCTCGACATGCCCATGACCATACACATTGTTCTGCCTATTCTTAGGAATCAGATCCTCCGGGCACGGCTCATTTGCAAGCAAGTAGTGGCATTGCCTGTAGGTCGAGGTTTCCTGCATTATATTCCTGATATCAAATGGTGAAAGATCAGGGTTGGCCTGATACATTAGTGCCGCTAGTCCTGCTGCCCCCGGGGTAGCCATGCTGGTTCCTGAGTAAGCTACGTAGCCATCTCCCGAATTTGCTTCCGGAGCCATTACGCTGGACCCAACAAATGCAATATTAGGTTTCACCCTTCCCTCTTCGGTAGGGCCTTGACTGGAATAAACTGCTATCGAAGTGTCCTTGTCCAGAGCTCCTACGGTGATGACGTCCTCTGCAGAGCCGGGAGTACCGATCTGGGCGCTAACCGCGCTGTTTCCAGCTGCAATGAATAGTGCTACTCCCGACCTAACCATCTCATTGGCCATTCTATTGACGCTTTCTTCCTCGCTGGATGTCCATTCTATCAGGCCAAATCCCCCAAGGCTCATACTAGCTGCTCTTATGTTGAAGTCATGTCTCTTGTCCACCGTCCATTCCATCCCCGCCATCACAGTGGCGAAAGATCCGGAGCCACCCTCATCCAAGACCTTGACCCCTACCAGTTGAGCCTGTGGAGCCACCCCGATGTTAACGAAATCTGGTGCACCGGTTCCTGCGGTAATTCCAGCACAGTGCGTACCATGGCCTTGGTCATCATATGCCTTAATCTCGGTTCCGTTCGTCTTATCGGGGTTGTTTACCGCATCATAGAATGCTATGACCTTCGAGTCATTGGTGGAATTGTCATCATCCAGATCGTCGAGTCCTGCATGATCTGAGTCTATTCCAGTATCGATGATTGAAACTACACTCCCCTCTCCAGTGTAACCGGTGTCCTCCCAAATCATTGGAATTCCATGTATGTCATTCACATCGCTCATCTGTGTAGTTAGAATCCCATCTAACTCGATAAGTACCACTCCGGGAAGACGAGAGGCTTTGATTAAATCTTCCACCCCTATCCTTCCTGCTATGCTATCTATCAGATGATAGCGGAACTGAGTCTGGAAATCTACCTCCCTCTCCAACATTTCCTGATCCTGAGATGTCGGAGTATGATCAAAGTCTACAATCACGCTGATGGTATTTTCTCCGTCCACCCAATCATACAATTCGCTGCCTATTGCCGACCAGATGGCATCATGTATCTTGTCACCATCCCTATCCATTGAAGTTGACTCCCACCATGGTGACTCTTGATACTCCCCTGTCCCAATACTAGACGAGGAAAGAGGGGCGAAGGCCAAGATAGCCAGAACTGCAATCGCCGCGGTCCTCATGACCTCTAGGTGGAGCATCAAGACTTCAATCAGACGGTTAAGCGTGTATGGATTTGTCATACATTCAGGCGTGGTCCGGGAAGCAATAGGGACAATACTCGCCAACGAGGTAATTGTCCGATTTCTGCTCTTCCACGGATAGTGGTTCCCTACATTTGAAGCACATCTCGATAGTAGTCTCTGAAAGTTTGTGATCGACTGCTACACGCTGATCGAAGACGAAACAGTCCCCGTTCCAATGTGAGCCACCGCACTCTTCGAAGTATCCAAGAACCCCCCCTTCAAGTTGCTTTACATCGGAAAACCCTGCATTCAGCATTACTGCAGAGGCCTTCTCACATCTTATCCCTCCAGTGCAATACATAACAACCTGCTTGGATTTATACTCATCTGGAAGGGAGTTGATAGCTGCTGGGAACTCCCTGAATGAAGAGATTCCTAGATCTATCGCTCCTTCGAATGAGCCGATTCTGACCTCGTAATCGTTCCTTGTATCCAGTACCAAGATATCTCGTCTTTCATCCAATAGTCGTTTGAAGTCGCTTGGTTTGATGTGAGGTCCTGTGAATATAGAAGGTTTGATTTCTTGCAAACCAAGAGAGATTATCTCATTCTTTCTCTTCACCAGCATTCTCCTGAAAGGCTGGTAATCTGTGTAACTGGACTTTATTGGAATCCCGGTGAAACGAACGTCTGACTCAAGGAAATCGATGAAATCGCTGACTCTATCCTCGGGACCGGCAAGGAAGAAATTTATCCCGTTCGGACTCAGGAGTACGGTCCCCCTTAGCTCCAAATTAGTACAAAACTCTAGGAATGATTCTCGGAGATCGTCTCTATCTGGCAGGTCTATGAAACGATAGCCAGCGACATTCAGTATCTCCTTGCTCACACCACTAGGGAGTTCTATTTAGGGTAAGAACGCTGTTATTACCTTCTATTTGTCCAAGGAAAAAACAGAGACTTGGTAACGTGGACAGCTACGTCTGGATTCTCTCTAAGTCTCCTCATCCCATACTCGTACCACTTTGTCCCATATGGCAGGTAAATCCTCGTCCTATGTCCCTTTTCTGCCAGTGATCTGCGAATGTTTCCCCTTACCCCCAAAAGAAATTGAAACTCATAACCGGGCCCTTTTCCTTTGGCCCTTGGTACGGGAGTATCATGACGAGGGTCATCCTTACCAGGTCCTAAACCTCTCGACTCCAATGACTCTAGAGCATGATCAATTACTGGCAAATCATGAGATGCGATTGCAGTATAGGCCCCTGATTCTAGCATCATATCTAGGGCTTTATTCGTTCCTTCAACGATGCCTTGATATGAAGTATGGGCAATTTCACGAGGTTCCAAGTAGATCCCCTTACAAATTCTGAAATCTGCCTTCGGACCTAGAGTTTCACACATTTGGGTAATATCGGACGGAGTTCTGAACATCCTTCCTTGGAGAACTAAGCCGATATTCTCTAGACCACGGGCTTGCATGTCTATAGTAGCATCAATTGTGGCTTGAGTGGCTCTACTGTCCTCCATAAAGTATATTTCTCTTTTTTTGTAAGCTGATTTTTGATCTATCAGTAGACCCAATGCTGTTGGCTTGATAGAGATGTTTGCATCTATTCCACTTTCTACGATTGAGTCCAGTACTCTCTCATACTCATCAATGAACCATGATGACTCCTCGATGGAGTTAATCTCCTCACCTAGGACATCTACTGTGAAGCATGCTTCTTCGGATGACAATTTTATCATCAATTCGAGAGCCTGCTCCAGGTTCTCTCCTGCCATGTACCTCTTTGCCACCCATCCGACGACAAAGCGTGGTGCGAAAGGCAAGAGTGCCACAATAGTCCTTCCGAAGATCCCCATGGCTCCCTCAACTAGACCAGAGACTTGACAATTACGGGAGGAGAATTTCCTTTCCCCTTCTCACTGGGACGTCTAGTTCCGTAAGGAGGGAGGATAATGCCTGTCTTTGCCACCCCTTGAAGGATTTCCTGTCTAGGTGAGCGAAGACGTGCCCTCCGGGGAATGCCGCTCTAGTAGAATCCACAGCAGTACGAACAGAGTGCTCCCAAGAACCGAGAGGGGAAGATGATTCCTCCTGGCCCTCGAAGACTATGGCATAGTTTGCCAAGATATGCCCTACCCAAACTTCTGTCTCGGAAATGATTGCTTTGTGCCTAGGCGCATAATGCCCACCCCCTAACCCTATCATGACATCTCCCTCTCCCAGCCATTCTCTTTGTTGGGTATCCTCGGACATTCCCAAGCAGGCTGAAATCGTCTGTGCCCAAACGCGTGCAGCTCTTGAGTCGGCCCATCTTTCCTCGTCTGATCCAATTTCGAGATACAAGGTCGGACTATCCAACAGCGGACCGTGGTGTGTTGCCTCCAACGTAATATCATATTCTTTGTCAAGATTTGCTTCCATAGCAATCTTCCTCATTGTCCTAAACATATCTCCGAATCTTGTTGATGGAGGGACCGCTTTACCCTTGATTCCCCCGGATCGAGCCCTCTCACCGTGCGGAGTTTCCCCTGGAACTCCAATTGCATGTAGAGTGAGTGCCGGGACTTCGGATGCAGAGGCGTGCTTGGAGAGAACAAGGACCTCGTCGACTGGGAAACCTGTGCTTTCCTCATGTTCTTTGTCTATTCCATCTGCCATAATATGTAGATTGTCAATAAGGAGAATCTGCACTTCGAATTCTTCATGAATAGTTACCAAACCATGTGGAAAATCCTGTTCCTCCTCCCATCCCTCAATCTTGAGCACCTCGGATAGAATGTTCATCGAAGCAGTATCCTTTGTTGAGGATAAGAGTAAGGTTCCCACGAAAGCGGGACAGGGGGGTGGTTCAAAACTCTCGGGTTCAAATTCAATAGTTACTTGTCCCATAGTACGCCCCGGGGTACCAATGGTCGATGGGGAAAGTAGGCAAGCCTGGAGATTTATCGAATGGATAACTAGGCCAATGGAAACTGGAGAAATAGGATTTTCACCATCTGGAGTTGCTAGAGGGGATGATGTTCATGTCCTTACAGGTACACAAGGTGAAGTGGTTAAAATCGATAGAGAGGGCATGCTACTTGGCCCCGTAGTATCCCCATTTCCATCCCCCGTCGTTGACTCTACAATAGTAGGGGACAGATGGTGCGGAATGTGGATGGATCGAGAGTTGAGGCAGGCAAGGATGGCAGCAATTCCACTAAACGAAGACTGGTTGAATGGCCCCAACAGGGAGCAAGTGAGGATCTCCATCCACTCAACAAATGGTGATGTCTTGAAGCCTGCAATGTCGATTTGGCATAGGACACTAGACTCGGAGCCCATGAAAATAGGAGTTTCGGGAGAAAACATAGTTTTCACGACAGTAACTGGGGTGTATATGATAGACTCTGATGCTAATGAGATTTGGAGGGGGATGTTACCAAGATGGCCTGATATCTCGAGCCTGTTCGCGTTCGATCAGATCGTGGGGATAGTAGAATTTCCTGGAGGATTATCCATTTGGTCCCGAGCAGGGGGAGTCTCGGTTCTTGACCCCTCCAATGGACTGGAAATTTTCTCAAGGACAATTCAATTTGGAGATAAGATATCAGGAGTTTCTTACTCCGAAGAAGGGGGTTGGTTTGTTATGTTACATGAGGGGTCCATAGCCGTGATGGACAAAATTGAGGGTGATTTCAGCCACTACAAGACAGGTTCTCCTGTTTTGGATGTCCAGTTCATTGATGGCTCATGGAGGTGGACTGGATGGCGGCATGATGGAAGTCTTACAGGGCAAGTAGTGGATATTTTCGAACGCGACAGCGTCGGCGTGTCCATCATAAATGGGAGTGTTCTGACGAACGATGGTTCATGGAGCGAGTGGGGGGCTACTCGTCAGACTTGATCGTGTAGCCGCACTTGCCGCATACTTTCCTGTCGCTATGCTCACCCAGAAAAACCCCAGCACCGCATTCAGGTTGGGGACAGGGGATTCCCTTCCTGACCAGTTCTCCGTCCACGATTTCGTATTTTGATGGCTTGGATTTCTTCCACTTCTCTCCGGATCCAGCCATCAAGCATCACCTTCCTCGGACTCTTCTGGTTGGTCCTCAGACTCTTCTGGTTGGGAATCCTCTTCCTCGGAAGGAGCGTTTTCCTTAGTCGCGGAGTTTACCCTTGAACTGTGCCTCTCTATTACGTACTCTGGCTCAATTGATTTTGATTCCGCCGAGCCGTAAATCAATGCTGTCCCTGTAGTTCTGGACATTCCAAATCTCGTATTCACGTTCTTTACGACAACCATGTCTCTATCTGCTCCAGGCTCTGCCTTAGCAGCCGCCTCCACCATTTGGGAGAGAGATGGAGTGGCTTCGTTGGAATGGTCCCACTGAAATTGTAGTTCGACCCGATCAAGCGCCGGGTTCTCCTTCCTGTTGATTATCTCCATATCATCCCACCTACCTGATATTTACCTTGAGTGCATAGCTTCCAGGTCTCTCTATTTGCAATCTCTTTGCAACCTCGGACCTGTCTGGATGCATAATTACGACGAAACCTTGCCAGTCTGTTGTAACTGGCGCGCTCGGGCAATGGTTGCATTGTGGTGGGTCTGACTTCTTCTCAGGATCTGGCAGAATCATATTGCACTCTCCACATGCAAATGGTTGCTTCGCCATCTTATTCATCTCCCTTGGGCCAATCGAATCCCCCTAGGCCGTCCATTTTGCAATTCAATCCAATCTTGCTTGAACGAGGGTCGTTGTGATTAATTGACTTAGAAACAATTCTAGCCCGAACCGATGATCCCATGACCAGAGACCGGCCACTCTGCTGCCCCTCAATTCTAGCCGCATCGCCTCCTAGATTGACCTGTACAGGTTCATCAAGAATCTGTGACTTGTGAAGGAGAGCCTCCATTGGGCCAATCCTCACGAAGGCACCGTACTCTGACACCTCGGAAACAGCCCCGTCGATAACCTCATTGTTGTCCATTGTGAAAACTAGAGCCTTGAAACGGACGTTCTGGTAAATCGCACCGTCTCCGTGAATTATCTTCCCCCTGCCTACTGCTTCATGATCGAACGTCAGTAGGGTGAAATTCTCATCCTCATCAAATCTACACTCAAATGCGTCATGAGCCAACTCGTCTATGTGGTCCTCAAGTCTCCGGCCCCTCCTGATATATTCAGCAGGGATTCTGATAGTTGACTCTCTTGTCTCAAGGGTATACATTTCTTTTCCACCAACGCGGACCTTCCCGAAGCCGGACGGAGGGGGGGGGTCGCCTCCCGTCCCTCATCGGCCATGCCTCTGGAGGAGAGGTCCGTGCGACCCGGCGACCGACCCCTCCTGTATAAGCACAACGGATTGAGTTGGGAGTTCGGCTACTTCGATTAATCGTCAGACCGTAGGTCTGAATGTGCGTTTGGTGCGAATGTTCAAGTGGATTCGGAAACGCATATCTGATTCTGATGACAGCGGCTAGCTTGCAGAGGCCTTTCCGGCGAGGAATTATATCGGGATTTGTAATTGCGATGATGCTATCCGTTCCGCTAGTGTCTATTGACAGGGGTATGGAGAAAAATTCCTTGAAAGATGGCATTGGTATCAAGATGAATACGCAGGAAGAGTCGGGTTCGACTTGGATAGATGGAGGTCAGCCATGGCCTCAGTCGGGTAGAACAGCAACTAGGATAGCGGATGTCCCGAATCATTCTCCAGATGGCGGTGCCGGATATGGAGATCCTACTAACTCCAGTTCACTTATGTCAGTGGTTAAGCCGGCGATTAACTGGGAATTTGGTTCATACTCAATTGGTACAGACTCACTGGCTACTCCGATTGCAGAAATGAGTGGTTCAATAGAGATTGGCCCAGGTGCGGAGGAGAGGTGCGGAGGTAGATCGCTGTTCACCGTTTTGGTTCAAAGTGAAGACGTTGCTGGATCCGAACACAGCATACTGAGACTGATAGAAGGAGAGGACGCCGAACTAGCTTGGCAGGTTGATCTTGGAGTAACTGAGAAAGTCAAGGCCTCCCCAGTCGTGGTAGACATCGATGAGGACGGGAGTCCGGAGATAGTAGTAGCGTATGATGCAGGGGGGTCGTTGTATGTGGATGTCTGGTCCCCTAGAATGTTCTGCTCGGTAACTGGATGGACTTACTCGGGCCACTCTGAAGACCTCCTTTGGACTTGGAGTGACGAGTCTTTGATGATTAGCAGTGAAGAAGGGCCGTACACAAGTGGAATTTTAGGGGGACATAAGCCAACGACCCAGCCTCTTCTTGCTGATCTAGACCTTGACGGTGATGCGGAATTGGTAATCGCTGCTCTGGACGAGATATCCGAGGAGCCGGTAGTACTCGCTCTACCGTTGCAAACCAGCGGATCACCAAACACGCTGTGGCAAGTTTCTCTAAGTAAAGGAAGCCATCCCTCTGACCCTGCATTTGCACAAGTTGATGATGATACCGGATATGTCCTACTGACTACCATCGAGGCAAATAATGGAGGGATGTGGGTTTGGAAGATTGACTCTGAAACCGGTAGCTCGATTTGGCAAGGAGGTTTGTCACTGAACAACCTGGATGGGGATACCAATTCACCTCATGTTAGATTGCCAGGGCCCATTATAGCCAATCTTGATTCTGATTCCGATCCTGAGATTATAGTCACAATACCCAGTGATGCAGATGGTTCAACTGCTGTGGATGGGGCTGAATTCAGAGGAATAGAAATTTCAGATGGTTCGCAATTGTGGGAATTCGAGGCAACAAATGGATTTGCCGATGCCCCCCCTACGGCTATTGACACGGATGGAGATGGAATGCATGACAGAGTGTGTTGGAACACATGGTGGCAGACTACAACAGATAGGCAAGGTGCAGCAGGGTGTCACGACGTAGGAGGGACTGTACCAAACCAGGAGTGGGCTCAGGACCTGGAGCAAAGCAGCGGCAATCCCAATGATGAGATTGCAGTTGCGACCCCTATATGGATGAATATAGATTCAGAAGACGAGCCAGAGCTCCTAGTCTCTTATGGCAGATCTCTTTGGGCATTCGATGGATCAAGTGGTTCTCCAGCGGGGATTAATTCAGAGTGGTCAAATGATGTCGAGTTGACGCACAGGACTTGGTCCTCTCCTGCCATCGCCGATGTAGATGGCGATGCCACGGCGGACATTGTTTTGGGCAGCATGGTAGTATCTATGGCAATGCCCGACGTCAGGCCAATAACCGATGGAAGGGGGATAGAGTTCAACCCCAGTGCTCCCGATCCTGGTGAAGAAGTAACTGTCACAGTTTACATCGAAAATGCTGGAACTGCAGATACTGAAGAGGTAGTGGATGTAGCAATATTTGCCAACGGAGAGAAGATTGGTGGAGAGGGCATTGAAGTTCTAAATCCGGTAGATCCAACAGGTTCTGGTTCATTCGCATCCTTCAACGTTGAGTGGAGCGGTGATCTTGGCGAGCATACCTTCGAATTGATTGTCGACCCATATCGAAACTTGAGTCAAACAAGGTTCGATAACGACAAACAGGTTAGGACTCTTTCAATAATCCCAACATACAACGCGACTTTCGAGATTCCCACGGAACCGATAAGAGTCGATCCGGGAGGGGATGGAGATGCGCGATTCGGAGTCAGATCGACGGGTAGGTTGGCAGGAACCTGGACGCTTAACGTCGACAGCACCTCTCTACCTGATGGATGGGCTTGGGAAGACGAAACTCCTGGTGGGATTAGTTCGATCGAAATTGGTGTTGGACAGGTCTGGACCCCCTCGCTGAGAATTATCGCCCCCTCGGAAGCACTGGGTTCAGATGCAGGTTTCCTAGCCCTGACCCTCACACGTGATGGAGGCGATGAGGAGATTTATGCAAATCTCCCAGTAGAGGCTAACAGAACCAGAGGCCTATCGATAAGAGGTCCGGACGGGACTACACAGAGTACTGGTTTTGGGCTTGTATCAGAGGATGCCAGGGCTTGGTTACTGATAGAGAATGTTGGAAACGCTGAGGAGAGTCAGATCGCCATATCCTGGGACGGAACCGAATGGGGCTCAGATCTGAGAATTTTCGATTCTTCTGGATATGAGATAAGTGCACTGACTCTGGGCCCGGGGGAGGAGAGGGAAGTGACTGCTAGACTCCCTGTACCTTCCGGAACCGCGCCCGGAGAGTCCGTAACCACTCCTCTGAGCATGTGTGTTGGGACGGGGGATGAGCAAGAGTGCAGCCAAGTACAGTTGGAATTTATCTCTTCCAGGTCAGTGATGGATCCTAGCCACATCAGATCGGTACCTGAACAAGGGCTAACCTGGGAGATCTCAGCCGACATCCCAGAGGGAGTTGGGGGCATGAATTGGTCATTATCTGATTCCGGGATGTCAATCCAAGGGTGGGATTGGAGTGGTTCCGGGCAAGTATCTGTCTCGGGTGACGTAATATCTATCATCGGAGATTCCGGGACCAGGGCAATTGGTTCGCTCACATTGGACCTTCCAGAGGATGCCAGGCCGTCTTTCCATCTCTTCGAAGACGATGGCTCGGGAGTGTCTGAGTCTCCATTGTCTATTTCCATAGAGGTATTGCAAATCCATAGGGCGGGCATGGATGTCAACTCTCCTACAATGCAACCTTACGTCGTTGACGTAGAAGAGTCCAACCTAGTGGTACTGAAGCTCGAGAATCCGGGTAACGGAGATGACTCATACATGCTTTCTCACGAAGTATTGCTCGACGAGAACATGACTTCTGACCCTGGCATTGTTGTATCATTTTCCAGCAACCCAGTTCATCTCGGAGCAGGGAGCCTTAGAACCGTCCCACTTAGCGTCTCGCTGCCAGAGAGCACTCCTGCTAGAGTGCCAATTGCGATATCTTTCACCATGACTTCACAGGGCAATGTGTCCGTCTACTCTCATGAGGTGATTGTTTTCGAAGTAAGGCAAGACCATAGGTGGGACTTCGACCTAATTCATGATGGAGAAGATATCAACGGAACGAAAATATTCCTAGCACCAGGAGAAGAGAGGGCTATATCGATTAATGCAACAAACACGGGGAACCTAGTTGATGACATATCTCTAGATTTGGGCACTCAGATTTTCCCATTGGGTTCGGATTCGTCAGAAGGATGGATTGCAAACGGGAGCTCAGTTGAGGGAGTGGAAGTTAACGAGTCTGTGTCTCTGGAAATTAATCTTGAGGCACCCGAGGATTCGTGGAATGGATCTATTATGAGAGTAGATGTTACTGGTATGGCCAGAGATGAGGCGATTATGGAATTCCACTTCATGATCGAGGTTACCAGAGTTCCGGGTTGGGGGGTGTCTTCTTCGATATCTGATTTGGAGATAGATGCCAATGGATCGACCATCCAAATAGAGATTATGCAGATGGGGAACAATCCTAGTATACCATTCGTTTCAACTTACATCACCGGACAAAAAGGATGGTTAATCGAAGATTTGCCGCAACTTCCCGAAGTGATTCCAGGGGATTCTACAACGCTGGAAATCAACGTAACGCCATCAGAAACTGCTAGTCCGGGAAGATCTGTAGAGTTACATGTGAGAGTTAGAGATGGCGATTCTGCTGGTTTGACAGAGATTACCATGCCACTTAGAGTATCTGCTGTCCAGAACTTCTCTATCGAATCTCATGGTTCTTGGGCGGTTTCCAGTCATGGTGGTCAACCTCCCGCAATGGTATCAAACACAGGAAATTCCCCTACGACCATCGACTTCCACATAGAAGGAGTTCCAGATGGATGGGGGGCTAGTGGGAGTATGCAAATTGTACTCGCACTTGGAGAACAAAGAGGGATTCCAATTGATCTGGTTCCAGAAGAAGGTTGGACTGGCCCTTCCGAGACAGTAAGGATAGTAGCAGAAGATGCGAGTGGTAATCAGAGAGAAATCGAACTTGAAGTGCACTATTCCGAGTTCTCCTGGGCTAGCTCGCCCTACATCTTTGCTCAGAGTGGGGATGACGCCACCATAAACATCCATGGAACTGACGAAAGTACCGAAGTTCTTGACAGAGGCAGTAGACTAGAGTGGAGCGAGATGGGTTGGTTGCTGCCAATTGATGATTCGACCAATGGAACCCTGTCCATAGAAGGCGAGGAACTGGATTATTTCCTATCCTCGGAGTATTCCGAATCCAGAGTGGTCTTATGTTCCATAACAGGGGATTTCGACGACATGGGGGCTACGTGCTCCGTAGGGAACGGAACCATGGACTTTGATTTCCAAATACTACTGATTTCGGATGAGGGTTCTGTTCTAGACTACTTCTACGGTAGTCTCGAGTCAAATGAGTCTGCTCAGCAGATAAACCTGAGTGGATCCGAATGGAAACCCCTACCAGGAGAAAGGAGCGTTGTAATCAGGGTTCTAGACGAGAAAGGATTGTTGATTGGAGACTTTGAGAGAGAGTTTGATGTTAGGAGGAGCGACTGGAACGTGGGAATCGGAGAAGTTGAATTAGTCGGAGAGGGTACAGGGCAGCAGATCAGCGTCCCTACAAAGAGACTCAACGAAAATCTACTGTCCGATGCAGATTGTATTATCTCCCTTAGTGCCGAAGGAAGTTCTGGAAGCCACTATTCTGAGCATATTGTCGATATGACACAGGCCTTCGTACCCGCCCCCAAGTTCGATCGGCCAGATGTGGAAGACTCGACAGAACTTGTGATAACCATTAGTTGCTCTTTCCCATGGGATATCGATTCAGATCCAAGTGATAATCAGAGGACAATAGTACTCAGTGGAGGTTCTGCCCTAGAGGATAGAGTTGACGAACTGGGGACGGGCCTTCTTGCTGCTATTCTTGTAGTCGGCACTTACCTTGGTTTGTCTTGGATTATGAGCAACCGTAGGGAGTCTGAGAGGATGATGCAAATGGCCCAGGCTGCAATAGACGAGAAGATTGCCGAGAAGCAATCCGCGCCCATGATTGAGGAAAATGAGCCCGAAGGAGTTGAAGAGCCCGAATCAAGTGATGATGACGAGGTAGAAGTCGTTCAGAATAAAACAGAAGAGGGTGACGAGTACGACGAGCGGCTCAGAAGGCTTCTTGACAGATAGTCAACAGTGTGTGCCATGGGGAGTTACATTCCGCCTTCTTCCTTCCATACTTTCGACCCGATAAGGAACAGTCCTGATTCGATAGTAAACGGAATCATCTCTTCCATGTCTGGGAATCATGGAGAGTTACTCCTTTCAGCGGCAGGAATAGAAGAGGTAGCAGGCCTAAAGGAGGGGGAAGACTCCCCTCTTGACAAGGCAACACTGCTATTCATCTCTGTTCTCGACTGGCAAGATGACTGGAGCGTTCCCCGATCCCTTGATGGGGGTCACTCAAGAGAGAGGCTAGGGAGGTTCCCTAGTGATGATGGCAATGCAATAGAGTATCTCCTCCGCTTCACGAAAGAGGGAGAGGGGTCTGATCTTCACCGTCTATTGGAGAAGCTATGCAGGGGCCTGAATGAAGATTCATTCGGACATTCTGGATTCAATGAGGGCTCCGCAGGTATCGAGATGCTAGGTTGGCTAGATGGAGAAGATATCTCCAAAATTAGGAGGGAGATTGAGAAGGGAGCTTGGTCAGTCAAGTCCGATGAGCCCCTCGATGGAGGAGTGCAGGATGCATTCAGGCATCTTCTTGTATTTCTTAGAGCGGCTGTCAAAAGGAAATGCGGGATTCTGATGAGAAGGCATTCCTAGGTCCTGATGCGCATCTCTCTGAGCTCTTGATAGATCATTGTTGATTCTTCCAGGACTGAATGCAGGTGGTCGCTCAACTCCCCTTCCTTTGAAGACGGAGGGGAAAATCCCGAGGATTTCCATACAGAATCATACCAGTATTTTCCCCATAAGCCGTCACAACTCCTTGGTCCTGGCTCCCAAGATAGCATTCTCCGGGAGAATGGAATACCGATAGATTCACACAGTACTGAGAGGATTAATTCGGGATTTTCCAAGACGTCTTCCGAATCGATGACAGGGGGTATTTTCCCGGAACTCTTGATTACATGCCTGAAGATTGTTAGTTGCTGTGGGAGGCCTGTCGATAGCAGGTCAATGGAGTCGGTAATCTTGGAAAGGGATAGGAGAACGTCCCGAGGGTTCCTGATCAAGAAGCAGTTCTTGAAATCATCAATCCAAGAAATGTCAGAGTCATCGGGAATGGGGCCAGTGAGTGTTGTGATTACCTTTCCCAAATCGGTCTCATTTTTCTCAATTACCTCCTCCGCGCCGGGATGGGGAGTCCTGCTGTTGAGGAGGAAAGATGCATAGAGAGGTTCATCGGTTGCATGGCAGTCAAATCTATTTTCGAATGAGTACATCAGTGCAGTTGAGATATTGCGGGGTCCAGACCACATCGCGATCCTAGTTCTATCCAAGCGAGTCACCTCATTACGAGTTCTTGATACAGTTGTTGGATCCTTTCGCATATCCTCCCTCTTGATCCTTGTCCAATCACAGTACCATCAAAAGAAATTACGGGAGTCAAACCTGCGAATGTCCCGGTCACGAAAGCCTCGTCTGCCAAATGTACGTCCTCAAATGTGAAATTTCCCAGAGTGTATGGGATTCCGTGAGAATCGCAAATTTCCAGGACCTTGCGCCTAGTAATACCATCTAAGCAGTATTCCCCCGTTGAAGTCCAAACTACGCCATCCCTTACCATGAAGAAGTGGGTCGAGTTACAGGTTGATACAAACCCATGTGGATCCAGCATCAAACCCTCCTCCCCCCCTTTGTTATCTGCCTCGATGCAAGCCGCAATGCAGTTGTGCTTGGAGAGGCTGTTAATCCTAGGATTCTGAACCTCTGGGCCGCTTCTCCTGATATCTACGGAGACAAGCCTAATGCCATCGATTGACCTTTTTTCATTGGCCTTCTTGAATTCTGGGATGATGACGATTGTAGGTTTTGAAGAAATTACCCAAGGAGCCTGGTATGGAGTTGGCTTGAGGCCTCTTGAGACAATTAGCCTGAGATGGACGTTATCATGCATTTCGTTAGCAGAAATCACCCTGTTTATCTCTGACCTAATCTCGTCCCTAGACCTCCCGGGGTCAAGGGAAATCTCCGATGCCCCGTGGAAAAGTCTGTCCAAATGTTCTTCGATGAACACTAGTTTTCCATCATGGAGCCTAAATGATTCCCAGACGCCATCTCCCAAAAGGAAGCCAGAGTCGAAAACCGAAACCTTCGCTTCTTTCCTTGGGAAGAGTTCTCCATTTACAGATATCAGTACATCCTCGTTTCTAGGGTCATCCTCGTACTCATGTGTCCCCATCAAAGAGCCTCTCCAGTAAGGCGCTGGAACATACTAGCGTATAGTTCAGCCGTACTGGCAATAATGCTATCTGGTAGAGGGGGGATGGGTGGTTCTGGTGACCCAGATTGTCTTGCTTCGTATAGTTCCGAATGGTGGCCTGACTCGATGTAGTGTTTTCTTACTGACTCCTTCGAGAGCTGTACTATCTCTCCGTCCTCATAGGCATCGGCATCCCACCATCGATCCTCATCGAGAGTTCCGAAGGAGTCTATCAGAACAGGCTCCCGGCCTTCTCCCAGTGCGAATTCCTTCTTCCCGTCAACATGGATTAGTCCTCTCTTAGATGTCTCTCGATCGATTACCGAATCCACCTCCAGAACTATCGCTAGAATTGCGTCAAGCTCTGCAGGATCCAAATTTGAAATCTCCAATGCCTCATCTCTATCCAGATTCCTGTCGAACTTTTCGAACTTAGTGGAGACTTCCAGGAACGGCTCTGGAAGCCTGACTCCCTCATCAAGCACCTCCCCTGCTTCGAATCCGAAGTCCTCAGGCTTTACCTCTCCTCTCTGATATCTCCTCCATGCGGTACCTGCCAGATAATGCCTACAGATTACTTCTAGTGGGACGAAGAAGTTCTCTGCATCTCTGGGAATGGCGCCAGGTTCTCTGATCACGTCAAAACGTCTCGCTAGAACTCTGTCTGGGGCATTCATCTCTATGACATGAGTCTTGCAAATTCCTTCATCCTCAATCAGTCCGAACCAATGACAAGATGCTCTGTTCAATGACTCTCCCTTCCTCGGAATCAAACTAGGAATCACTTGGTCGAAGACTGATATCTGATCCGTGTATCTGAACTCGATGATATCAGGATCATCCGTGCTCCAAACCTGTTTAACCTTACCACTATACAATAATTCTGTCATGACCTAGCCCGAACAAAGTTCGGACATCAATATTGCCCAATGAGCCTCTGTGTCAAATTTTTTCTTAGTAGACTAGACTAAATCCTCACAGCCCAGCGAGAGGGCGGGTATTGTGGCATCGGAAGCGTCTCTCTGGAATGGCCCCAAGGGCAAGCGTAGTGCAGATTTACTGATCGCATTCGTACTAGTTGCCCTTCTTTTCTCATTTGGAGAAGTTTCTGCTCAAGAGGTTAGGAGTGGGTGGGAAGTAGTCGATAGCGGGACTGAGGAGAATCTGTATACTGCAGAGTACCTAGAGGGAGAGATATGGGCATTCGGATCTGGAGGAACCATGATCAGGAGTATCGATGAAGGAAGAACTTGGTCTGAATCTGGAATATCAGTAAGCCAAGATCTCACTTCTTCAGATTCGAGTTACGAATCTATAATCGTGGCAGGAAATAGAGGTACTGTCCTATTGATGAATGAAGGCGTCTGGATGGATGTAAGTTCTGATCAATTTGGAGATATCAAGGACGTTGCCCTTACTGGGAATGATAGTTTTGTTGTCATTGAGCAAGATGAAGTCTGGACTTGCACAGTGACAGTGGAATGGGATACTGAATGCGATTCGGCAAATGAAGGAGGGGGGATAAATTATCTCAGTGTATCATTCTTGGATTCAGAAAACGGAATTATTTCTGGAGAGAACGGGGCAATAATTGCATCCTCTGATGGAGGCAGTAGCTGGGAGTATAGAGATGCGCCTAGCGAGGTTTCAACGAAGGCAATTATCGATGTTGAATACTACAGTACGATTAGGGCGTACGCGATCTCAGAAGAAGGGCACATTCTGAAGTCATCGAGAGAAGGAAATGTTCCCGTGGGATTCGTCTGGAGCATAGTGGATATCGAAAGAGAATACCCCCCAGGAGGTGGTGATGAGTTCGAATCTGGAGGTTCGAATCTGGACTTCGAAGTATCTGGGATGAAGGTTCTTGGACAATTCAAGTTCATGATTTCTGGTCCGGGAGGTTACCTCTCCCTCAGTCTGGACGGGGGGAATATAGTCTCTCAGCAAATGATTCCAGTCTCGAACGAGACTGTGTTCAATGGATTTGCTATGCTGGACGGTTTCAGAGGGGTCGCCGTAGGGGATGGAGGAGTTTTACTCAGGACAGAGAACGCGGGATCGGAGGAGTTCGTCGGATTCGAGGTGATTGACTTCAACGATTTCGGACAATTCATCGACTACTCTAAGGAGAGATTGATGGATGGGCTTGTAGCGACTGCAAAGATCGTGATTTTTGGAATTCTAATGGGTTTCTCTCTAGGAATAGTCCTTTCAATGCTAAAGACATCTCCAACTACACTCAAGAATGTGGCTCAGACCAATAGATTCCAGATTCTATTGATGTTCGTAGTTACGCCATTATGGTTATCTTTCCAGATTCCTATCTCAGCGATTAACTCAACTGGATTGGGTAGAAAATTGAATCTGAGCAATCCTTTCAGCAGCGTATTAGGTTACTGTAGAGGGAGATCCTTACACATTGCAGCAAGTGAGCCACTGAACATTATCGCTATTCGTACAATAGGATTAATTCTGATATTTTTCGGGATTTATCGGATTCTCAGTAATCTCGATGATATCAGAGACCTAAACCTAGATGGTTGGGAACACATCTACTCGCCTATCGGGGCTCCTGGGGCGATGTTCTGGATTCTACTGGGTCTTGGAATAGCGATATTGGGAGGCATATTTTTGTCATGCAATGGGGACTTCTCCATACGAGAAATTGAGTTCAGCAAGGTGAGTTTCTCTCTCGATCCATGGGGAATCAGGCCATTGAACACGATTGCAACGGTATACACGGACATTTTCAGAAACACGCCATTGCTCGTTCAGTTCATGTTCATACACTTCGGATTCGAGCTTGGAAGAAGATTGCAGGACCCTGGGCTAATGTTGTTCGACTTCGATTACCTAGTGGGCAACTCAAACTTCATCACCGATATTTTCGTAGTTTACGAGACGAATCCCGAATCGCTAGCCTACGGTAGGCCGATTGGGGGGATTCTTGAGGATAGGGCATACATTGTATTGGGCTAAATTACATGCAATCGATGAGGCTGGTGGTAATGCCCCAGGCTGTCAGAATCTGCATACCCCCACTAGGTAACGAGATGGTCAACCTAGTACTGAACTCTTCACTAGCTATGATTATCGGTTATGCTGAAATCACAAGGCAGGGGAAGTTAATCGTCGCGACTACTTTCCAGGTTTTCTGGACTTGGGGAATGGTACTGATCTCATACTTCCTGATTACATGGACCCTAGCACTCTTCCTCAGGTACCTTGAGGAAAGGACTAGGATTCCTGGGTTAGGAATATCAGGAGGTGCTTGATTGTCAGAAATTATCCTCAGCGTTGAAGAGATGGAGAAGACGTATGTTGGAGGGGTCCATGCGGTCAGAGGAGTCTCGTTCGAAGTGAAGGAGGGGGAGTCATTGGCTATTATTGGCTCATCTGGGAGTGGCAAATCTACCGTACTTAGGTGTATCAACCGCCTGATTGAGCCCACTCAAGGTATCGTGAGGTTGAAGGGAGAAAGGATCAACACGCCTGCTGCTGATGTTAATGATGTTCGCTCTAGGATAGGGATGGTCTTCCAGTCTTTCGAGTTATTCTCTCACTTGAGGGTGATTGACAATGTTTCCCTTGGGCTAATTCATGTCAGGGGAATGAGTAAGGAGGATGCTTTTGACCATGCTCGCAGTGTTCTTGAGAGGGTAGACATGCTCGATAGGGTTGATGCCTATCCCGGAAACCTATCTGGTGGTCAGAAGCAGAGGGTGGCTATCGCAAGGGCACTTGCGATGAAGCCTGAGGTCATGCTGTTTGACGAGCCCACTAGTGCCCTAGACCCAGAACTAATCGGCTCCGTTCTTGAGCCATGGTAGTGGTCACCCATGAGATAGGATTCGCCAGAGACGTTGCTGATCGTGTGATATACATGGATCGGGGCCTTATTGCAGAGGAGGGGGAATCATCCATAATCGATAATCCGAAAACGGACAGGATGAGAGATTTCCTCTCTAGCATCAATGACTGAATCTAGCAAACTGACACGGCTTCCCATATGTCGTTCGAATTGCTGGTACTGTAATCGTAGTACGAGGTGTCTGATATCTGCGATTCTCCTTGTGTGACGGTTACTGTGAACGAATAGCACCCATAGTCACCAGCGGAGTCGAACTCGTCACGAGGGACGTACTTTCCGAAGGTTGCATCGAAGACAGATCCTTCCATCGCGAATTCTGATCCGTATTCCCCCCAAGTTCCTGATCCAGTTCCGAAGATCCCCCCCTCGGAGTCCCATGATGCTTCTGTGTTGCTTACCGAGATTGTTGGATAGGCTATTGCCACATCATTCCCTTCCATGAGAACGGCCTCTACAGTGTAGTCGGCGAAGGGCATCCTTGCAGGCTTATCTGCACCGGTGTCGAGTCCAGACCAACCTGACATGACTACTCCAACCAGGCAGTTATCTGCATCGCCACTGCACCGGTCTGGATCCTCCTTGACAACTCCAGATGCCAGGCCGTCAACTCCTGTGATATCCCTTGAGAGGGCGTCTGCTCCCGTCCACTGGGTTGTATCCCAAGTAATCTGGCTGTAAGTTAGGTCTCTGGTTGAACTATCCCCGTCTATGGTCAGCTCCAATGTGTAAGGGGAGTCTGGAAGGGCATTCGTGGAATAGAAATCTTCGACTAATATGGTGATCTCCCCCTCTCCCTTCCCGCTGTCTATGGAGAAGTTTGCAGTAGATGACCAAACTTGCTGCCCAGCCTGAAGGATGACTATGGAAGCCTCCATGTCCCTGTCTGAGATAGTGTTCTGGAGGACCTTGATGGTGATAGACTCGCCATCCTCGCTGTACTCAACCTGCCCAACCGAAAGTTCGCCCTCTAGCAAGGCACCTAGAATCAGCGGAAGAATTAGCATCATTATGTAGGAGATTGCGACTATGGATGCTGCTAAAGCGCTGGTTCCCGTTACAGCGAAACCAGAACTGGAAATGGAGAATACCCGTAATCTCCACATCACAACGGATAGAGAAAGTAGGAATACGAATGACATGACCAACGATGCCCCGATCACGGGGATAGTTAGTTCGTCGCCCGGGAGATACACAAGAAGAATACGTGTGAGGAAAACTGGCAGAATTCCGAACAATGCTACTGTCTTGAGTGCTTCAACCGGTCCTGCTGCCTCTGGAATTGGTCCTTCTTCCTCTTTTCCTGAGTCTTCAGGAATAACGGCAACTGGAGTTGGGCTTTGACTTTGCTCGGCAGCCTTCTCTAGAAGTCCTGCTGATTTGCTAGCAGCGGCTACCTCGTCGACGTATTCGCCGACCTTGGCACCCGTAATCGGGTCTATGCGTTCTGAC
>LUSA01000038.1 GCA_001629235.1 Marine group II euryarchaeote REDSEA-S43_B8
TCCCATCCGAGTTTCTGGAGGTCCTCGGCGAACCGGCCTGTAATGGAAGAAAGCAAACCGGGTTCACCGAGGACGGGTGTGATGTCCCTGAACATGATTCCCTCTATTGGGAAGTCGGGGACCGTTCTGACGGTCCCTCTTATTCTGTTTAGAAGGTCATCGTCCATAGCACACGCTCCTTGGAGGAAGCAGACCGGGGCTAGCGCCCCGCTCGGCTTCCATTTTCATTAGTCTAGGGTTATGCCCCTAGGATCATGTCGAGGATGGTTCCGTCGCCATCGATGCTCATGTAGAACAGGAGCATGAAGGCAGCGATGCCTCCCACGACTGGGTTGATGTCCTTGAACTTCCCAGTGCCGGTCATGATAGCGCAGTAGGAGATTATCCCCCAGGCGATACCATCAGCGATAGAGTAGGTGAAGGGCATCATCACCATGGTCAGGAATGCTGGCACCGCCATGGTAGAGTTCGACCAGTCGATGTCTGCTGCCTGTCTCATCATCATTGCACCCACCACTACAAGGGCGCAAGCCATTGCGTATTGGGGTATAGATGCGAAGATGTCAGCGAAGAACAGGCCCGAGAGCATCAGGACGCCGACGGTTGCTGCGGTGAGGCCGGTCTTGCCGCCCTCCTCTATTCCAGCTGCTGACTCGATGTAAGTGGTCGTAGTGCTGGTTCCGCAAAGGGCGCCCACGATAGTGGCCGTTGCATCTGACATGAATGCCTCGTCGGAGTTGTGTAGTTCGTCATTCTCGTCTACGTAGCCAGCCTGGCGACCGACCGAGTAGAGGGTGCCTGCTGTGTCGAAGATGTCGACGAACAGGAAGGTGACCATCACGGAGATGAATCCGCCCCATCCGAGATCGGATGCGGAGATGTCACCAAGTGCACCTACCGCTGCAAAGAGAGTCTCTTCGGGCAGGCCCACGAAGTCGAATATCTTGGTCGGGGGCTCTGCTACTCCTTCACCGGGCACTCCGGCCACGAAGTTCGGATTTACCACACATGACTCGGCTGTAGTGCCAGCACAGAACTCGACTACTGGGTATCCCAGATTGTATGGATCGTCTACTTCTAGACCCCATCCGATGACGGATACTATCAATACGCCAACGATGATTGCTCCAGGGAAATTCCTAGCCATCAATACTGCGATAGTGATCAGGCCGATCATTGCCCAGAACGCGCCCGAAGCCATCGGATCCATCGCTCCTGTGTCCCCTAGGTTGACCAGGGTGGCGTTGTCCCCCTGGACCCATCCCATCTCCCTTAGTCCGATGATAGCCAGGAACATGCCGATTCCGGCGCCTGTTGCTATCTTCAGATCTGTAGGGATGGAGTTGATCATCGCCGTCCTAACTCCTACCTGAGGTAGGGAGAGGATGAGGAATATCACTCCCTGCACTAGGATCGCAGCGAGTGCGATATCCCAAGGCACTGCCATCGCCCAAGGCGCGGCGACCGTGAACGCGAAGTACGCGTTCAGGCCCATTCCCGGCGCCAGAGCGAAGGGTAGCCTCGCCCAGAACGCCATGACCATACAACCAACGAACGCCGCTAGGGCTGTCGCGAACAGGGCATCGTTGAACGGGATGCCTGTCGCAGACAGCATTGACGGGTTCACTAGAAGGATGTAGGCCATTGTTAGGAACGTCGCCCCACCGGCTCTTAGCTCGGTATTGACATCGCTCCCTGCTTCCGTTACTCCAAACATCTTGTCTAATGCTTCCATTTTTTCACCATTGTTTCTTTTCTAGCGGTGAGTTTTCACTCACCTGATTGTCCGAGTGGCACCACGGTTTATGTACAATACGCGCGAAAAAGGCTGTTTTTCATACTCCAAATGCCTAATTCAAGATCTCCAATGTCTCGTTATTTGAGGGCAAATGTACCTCGGTTTCCACTGCGAGGTCTGCTTCGATGACCTTCGCTGCACCCTCATCTGCGTGGAAAAGTACGACATGAGAGGGTTCGCATTCTCGAGCGAATTTGCATAGTGACGGGTGGTCTGCGTGGTTGGAAAGCTCGAACTTATCGATCTCCAAGGGGATCCTAGTCTGGTTCCCGAATATTGGTAGTCTGCCGGTCTCGAGAAGACGGCGTCCCCCCGAACCCTCGGCTTGATACCCCGTAAGGAGGATGGCATTCGAGCCGTCGTGTCTCAGCCTATTGAGATACCAGAGAGCCGGCCCGCCATCAAGCATTCCGCTGGTAGTTACTATCACGTCTGCGCGTAACGCCTTCTTCCTGTCCGACTTTCCTGTAACCCTCCTAGCCCATCGGTAGGCAGACTCCATCGATCTTGCATCTCTGATGAACTCAGGACAACCCAGCCACTCCCTAGTTACCCTAGTTCCCATCCCATCATAGTGGACATCCAGGCCTGGGGCCTCTTTGTGGAGAATCCGGAGGATATCCTGTCCTCTTCCCGAGGCGAAGGCCGGGATCAGTGCGGTACCGCCTCTGGAGACGACTTCTAATACCCGAGAGACGAAACGACCCTCTTCCTCCTCTCTGTTAGGGTGAGTACGCCCGCCGTATGTACCCTCCATGCACAGTATATCGCAGTCGACGGGCACTGCTCGTGGTGCATTAGGACTGTCTCTGGTATCCAGGTCTCCAGTCCAGAGAATGGTGGCTTGTGGCGTTTTGATCTCTATCATTGCTGCACCAGGAATATGTCCCGCGGGGTGGAGCCTGCAGCTCCAGTCACCTACTGTGAACCAATTTCCGAACTGGTGGGGCAACCATGAGTCTAGGGCCACTTCCATATCCCTCTTGTCCCAAGCTAGCGGGTATCCCTCTATGTCAGAGACCTTGTATGTGTCTGACCACATTATCTCCGAAACGGCTGCAGTGAGGTCCGTACCATGGAGGAGAGTGCCATAGGTTGCTAGCCATGGAGCCATGCCGATGTGATCGATGTGTGCGTGTGTCATGATAGCATGCTTCACGGGTGGCGACTCGGATGGGTACCGAGGGGGCTTCGTTGGTGCTAGACCATAGTCTATGAGGACTCTAGTGCGGGCGCTGTCCTCGATAATACAGCCAACATTTCCTACCTCACCCGCACCTCCCAGGAAGTGGAATCGGATTCCCTTTTCAGGAGGATCATCTGGGTATGAGGAAGATGAGCCTGGAGTGTATAGGACCATGGGTTTCACTACAGGTCCTTGGGATATGAAGAAGACCCTCCCCCAACCCCCTTATTTCCACTCCATTATTCAGAGGTGAATTCCAAATTTCTTTTTGTGCTTGTAAACCATTATAGTTCGAAAGCGGAAGATCTTCTATTGGCTACCGATGTCAACAAAATTCTATCAAAGATTCTCTAATTTCGGCTTGATCATCATTGTTCTAGTGGAACAAAGGGGGTTGGGGGTAACATTGAGGTCAGATTCAATGTGGCAGGAGCATGGGCAGGCAGGCGGGACTTCTGTTCGAAGTCGACGAGGATCGGTGTTTTGGCTGCGCTGCATGTGTGGCACTGTGCCCCGTGAACGCACTCACCCTCGAGGGATTACTTGCCATCGTGGATGAGCCTAGCTGCACTCACTGCGAGCACTGCATACCGGCATGCCCAGTTCACGCACTATCCCTAGTCAGAGATGAAAAGAACCCTGTCTATGGGGTGCTTGCATGATCAGACTGGTTATTCTCGGGGATAACCTCGCATCTCTATCTGGAGCAAATCACGCTTTGGATATGAATCCAGAAATGGAGATTCAGATCATTACTGAGAGGGCAGAGATAGGCCTCGTCGAGGAGACCCCCGGCCTGCTATCCTCTTGGCCGCCATGCCCTACCCACTGGATATCTGAAATGGGCTCTCAGACTCCCGAACCGACTTCTAAGGCTGTTCGAGGGTCCTGGCTTCAGAAGGCAATGGGGATACAGCTGGCGAAAAGAGG
>LUSA01000039.1 GCA_001629235.1 Marine group II euryarchaeote REDSEA-S43_B8
GTTGTACGGTGCTAAACTGGGACTGGTGGAGTTGCCAAACGGGGTTCAAGTCCCAGCAGAATCGGAATACGCCATGGAGGCAAGGATTACGACGAAATTGGATGATGAGGGACCATATGTAGACATTACAGGGACCGTCGACGACATCAGACAGGAGCCAGTGATAGAATATGACTCAATACATCACAGGAACGAGCCGATATTCCATGCATTGATTCCGGCGGGAGTGGAGCACATGACTTTGATGGGAATGCCCAGAGCTCCAACTATCAAGACAGCCGTCTCAGAAGTAGTAACCTGCACAGATGTTTACCTAACAGACGGGAGGAGTGGTTGGCTCTCTTCTGTGGTTCAAATCATTCCTGAGAATTCCGGCGATAGCATGAGGGCCATACAAGCTGCACTTGACGGCCACAAGTCAATGAAGCAAGTAATCGTAGTTGATACCGATATCGACGTAACCAATTCAACCAGAGTTGAGTGGGCCCTGATGACCAGGTGGCAGCCAGACAAGGATACGCTAATCCTATCAAACCAAAAGGGATCTAGTTTAGATCCGAGCCGCTCTCCAGATGGTACTACTAGCAAGATTGGTTTTGACGCGACGATTGAGCCCGGTACCGACAGAACCCCGTTCGAATCTGTACTGTGAGTAATCAAGATGGAAGAAGATAGTACGCTTTCTGAGTCCCTTCAGCATCCTCGGAGAAGTCTCGGTAACAGATATAGAAGCCAAGCTGAGAAGTTCCTCAGGCTAGGCGACGATGTGGGCAATCTATCTTGGGCCGAGCAGAGTGCTAAACAGAGTGTCCTATATGACTTCACGAATGAAGAAAACTGGAGGGTTTTGATTCGGATCAAGGTTCTGATGGAGGACTCGGAGGGATCCAGATCCGTGTTATCGGACCTATTTTCTGTTCTGGGCAGGGACCCAGAACTTATGTCTCAACTATCTGGGATAGACATCATATCATCGTGCGAGGATCTACTCGAGGGGGCTTTCTTATCAGACCCTCTGGATCCTGACAAATGGTGGTCTGGGATCTGCGATAAACCAGAGGAGTTGCAAGGATTCGTTGAAAGACTCCGTACTCTCGATGTTTCTGATCAGAGATCGAATATACTGTATTCAAGAAGGCTTGAGAGAGTAAGAGAAGGGGGTTACGAGGATGAGTTCCTCGAGCTGTCAAGGGTTCTCCTATCCCAAAGGCCGACAAATCATGAATCATGGGAACAATTGGGAATGTTGTATGAGAGAAGGGAGGAATATGATGAGGCATGGCTTTGCTATGATCAAGCCAATGTCGTTAATCCTCGATCCTCTGCTAGGGAGGGGTTCAGAGAAAGGATGGAGGCGAGAGTAGATGGATCTGCTGAAAAACCTTGGAGAGAGCCGTCGATTACCGACAGATCTCAATTCCTCAGTCGTCTTGGTCGCCTATCTAGAAAGGAATCTCATGATGATCTAAGGCAGCCTATTGATGAGGAGAATCTAGAAGTATCACGTTTAGAAGAGCTTAGACGACAAGGAAGGGATACTGAGGCCTTCTTCCTAGCAAGAAGGATGGCTGCACAAGGAGTTGAGGGGGCAAAAGAATTGGTGACTGAGATTTTGAGTGATTTAGATGGATGAAAAGGGGTTCGTCGTGGTCTTGGCCCTACCCATGGATACGGACGATTCCTGGATTATGGTGAAGAACAGGAGCAGGGGTTGGGAGTTTCCTGGAGGTCATCTGGAAACAGGCGAGTTGCCAGAGGAAGCTGCACTTAGGGAGTTGTATGAAGAGACTGGCATTCTAGGTACTGCAAAGGCCGTTGAGGGGGATTTGATACCTGGAGGCTATGTTGTTCTAGTAAGAGTAGAAAGAGAGGTTAGTCCGGATCCGTGGATTTCTTCAGACGATTCCATCGAGGAGGTAGGTTGGTGTCTTCAAATTCCTGAGTCCTCTGCATGGGGTAGAGAGGAAGTACAGGCAGTTATCGATCATGATTGGAGGGCTTCAAGAAGTCTTGAGTCCTGAATTTCGTGGCTTCTCTTCTCTATCTCTGACTTCCATTTGGGTTCGTGAATTGCCTGGCTTGCGTCAAGTACCAATCCAAGATCGTCCCTCTGTGTACCAGAGACGTCAATTAGGGCCAGTGAGAGTATAAGTTCGACACATTCCCTGATGTCATCCGGATTCGAGGGAACTGTTGTCATTCCTGGACTATCTCTCGGTTTTGCATCGACTATTCTCTCATCCATCGTTGGGGAGTCTTCCTCAATCTCATCCAATGCTATGTCAAGCCATTCGATAGCGCAGACTACTGATTCGGCAGACATTTCGACAGAGGATAGGCGCCTCATTGCTATCCATAGGTGCCTCATTGCTGGCTCTAGGTCCCCTATTGAAGCGAGAATCCTCCCGGATTCCAATCTTGATAGACCGATTATGTCAGAGGGGTGCCCCCTGTCTGAGGAGATATCAGAAAGAGTGACCAAGGACATCATGTGCTCACCTTGGTTTCGATGCCATGCTGCTAGATTCAGTAACGATACTCCGTGAAGAGGGGAGCCTGGGGCTACTGATGCTAGGCGATCTACACACCATCTCAGTTCTTGGCCTAGGCCATTATTTTCCACCTCCCCGAGTAGTGCTCTCTCCATCCTAATCCAAGCTTCTGTCTCGAAATCACGTTGATCCAATAGTCTTGACTGGGCCAGGATATTCTCACTCAGCTTCAGGGCCTCTTCTTTTTTTCCCTCTGAGAGAAGGGACTTGAAAAGAAGGGAGTCGGCAGAGGAGCTTTTTTCACTGGATTGAGGTCCTGCGAGTAGTGAATCGCGATCATCCACTTCCAGAAGTATGTTGCCGAGGGAGCGGTATACAGCCTTAGCTGGATCTTGTGCCGAAAGTGATTCTATTGTGATGCCATATTCGGAACACTGTGAGGAGATGGACTGTATCTGTCCTCTTAGGGCTTGTAGCTCCCTGGCTAGGGCCTGAATATCCTCTGTGGAAGGTCTGGTACTAATTCCTCTCACCTCTCGTAGCTTCCAGGGACCTATCAGAGGCTATGAGGGCTCTCATTATTGAGTTCCACCTTGCTCTGGCATCATTGAACGAATCAGAATGAAGAGATACTGAAATTTCTCCGTCTTTGCTAACAAATTGGGCCTCTGTAACCAGTGAAGATGAGAGGGAGCGTGTGTCACTGTGCTCCAAAGTCAGTTTGAGTGAAACCGAGTCATTCCTCTTCTGTTCCTTCATCTGTCTCTCTCTCGGATATTTTTCTTTCGAATTCCAAAGCTGCCTGTTGTGCTATAACGGTCATATCTGTTGCAGTAGCGCCCTCTAGGGATCGCCTAACTATCCTCTTGTTAGCATCGCTAGCTCTAGTGTAAGGCTCCCAGACCCCACCAGAGAATGTGTAACCGCACTTCCTGCACTCCCAAATTCCTGCGGTCTTCCTGCGTACCTTGCGATAATGGCAGCTCGGACAAGTGTATAGTCTAGATTTCTTCGAGATTGCTGAACCAGCCCTTCTCCTTACGCTGACTCCGTACCTAGCTCCAAATCGAGCAGTCGCGCCAGCCTTCTGAGTCCTCTTTGCCATAATATAACCTACAATTCATCGACTATTTTCCTTAGTTTCTCTGTTCTTTCTATGGCATTATCCATGATTTCAGTGAACTCATCCGCTGAGAAAATTCCCTTTAGACCCTTCTGTAGGGAGTGGACGTTGTTATCGTCTCCAAGAGTGATGTGGATACGCTCGTCACCTCCAAGCTCTTCTCTGGCAGTAGCATCGAATACGAATCTACCCCCGACCCTGTGATAGGAGCACATTATCGGAGTCTTGGAAACTGACAATTGATAGTCCTCTCCGACCTCGAATCTCTCCGCAGGTACAGTAGCGTTCCTAAGTGCAGTAATACCTGCCAATGCAAACGCGTCGAACAGGTTGCCATCGTCAGAGATGGCAAACAGGTCTAGAATGACCTGCCACGCCTTTTCTCCAGGAATGATGCACAGTGAGTCGACATCTATGCACCCCGACTCTCTAATTCCCCTGTCAACAACCCTTCCGAGTTCTATGGACTCTGGACTGGGTGGGCCAGATTCCCAGTTCCTTCCTGCTACTGGTCTGACCTCTGCTGAGCACATCAGTCCTCCTTGGTTGGGGCGATCTGGATAAGGAGTCATAATTTGGAACTTGACCCCGGCTAATACGATGGTATCCCCCATTCTTACTCGTGCTGAACCCTCCGCTCTGGGGAGTATTGAGTGTTGAACCTCGAGTTCCCTGCCTTCCCATCTTCCCCTACCATCTATCCTGGCATCTCTTTCTGCGAGATCAGAAAGGTGTGATCTGAGGAGTTTTGGCACTATCGGGATTGTCATTGTGAATCCCCCCCATTTAGTGCTTCTACCATCAATTTGTGAATTTCCTGTGCAGCATCCATATTATACTTCCAAGCTTGCTTAAATTCATCTTGTGAAAGATCCCCGTCCATCTGTAAGAATACTAGTTCACCTGAATTGGGCATTATTCCCATAGGAAGGTCGGCCTCGCCGTAGTTGTCCTCTTCCTTATTGAGGTCGCAAACGACTACGTCGTTGATCTTGCCGCTAGCTACGCTGACTACTAAGTCCGTCATGGGTATTCCGGCATCTGCTAGTGCTACGGAGGCAGCTGTAAGGCCCACACATCTTGTTCCAGCCTCGGCAGATACAATCTCAATGCTTATCCTTATCTTCGAGCGTGGGTATAGCTCTAGAAGAACAACGCTCTCAAGTGCATCCTGGGTAACCTTACTGACCTCTCTACTTCTACGATTGAAGCCGGGCCTCATTCTATCAGTTGTCGAAAAAGGAGCCATGTTGTATGCTACGTCCAAAACAGCACGGTCTTGCCGCTGAATCTTCCTGGGATGGGCCTCCATCGGTCCATAGACTGCGACAATTGCCTCATTAGTGCCCCAAGTCATCCTGCATGATCCATCCGCGACCGGTACGACCCCAGTTTCAATTGTGATTGGTCGAATGTCTCCTGGGCCCCTTCCATCGGCCCGAACTCCGTTTTCATCGATCATCTGAACGTCTCCATACACATCCTTCCGTTGTCGGCCACAACGATGCGGCACTCCGTCTCCGCTTTCATCCTTCTGAGGGTCTCGCCCCCCTTTCCAATTATCCTTCCAAGTAAATGTGGATCGATTTCTTCAACCACTCCGGAGCGAATCTTCCGTAGTCCCATCCCCTTCATGGTGACAACGCTAGAGTGCGTTTCCTCTACTTCCTGGACCCGGCACAGTATAGCATCGCCGATATCCATTACTGATCTAGTCCCTCCGAAGTCCACCTTCCCGGGTCCTAGGCTCATAGGGAGAATTGCATTAAACGGGGCACCCAATTCTATGAACCATAGATTATTTGTGCATCCTTCTATGAAACCAATTACCAGATCTCCCGGTCGGGGGATGTATCTGGTGTGTACGGGCTCGATTGATATTGTTCGGCCCTTTTCCCTTAGCTTTCCTTGCTTTAATGCCTTGAGCCTGCCTGACATCACCAATACGCCGTGTCCGGCCTCAAAGCCCTCTGAGTCGCCCAGATCATCACCGGGCACTACGAGGTTGTTACCTCGCTTATTTCCCTGCGGCCCTGCCGCACCATTCTTTTTCGTCATATTATCGAGCCGCGCGACCGGCCCACCGTTCATAACCGTTGATGCTCCGAATATTTGCTCAATCAGTCTAATTCTCTGACTTCTACATCGGGAGACCTGGAAGCGACTTTGTCTATAATGTCATTTTTCATTCCACCCGGAACAGAGACAACGCATGCCCAATTTCCATTACTCATCCATTCTTCCTTCTGTATTGAGTCTCTGAGCATCTGACTTACTGCTCCGTAGTCCTTGCCTTGGACCATGAAGGCCAAAGTGACTGTGATAAATTGAAGCGGGATAACCGGCCTTAGCAATTTAACAGCATCTCCCACCTGACTTTCTATTGACTTGAATGGGTCAATCGAGAATCTAATCTCATCCAAGGCGTTTTCTATCCTTGTTCTGGGATGGGGGAGTTTCGTCTTAGGGTCTGTCGCAGTTGAAGCTATCTCATTTATTATCTGGCGTTTCTTTTCATCTACCAGATTCCTTCTCTGAGATGTAGTTAGCTGGATGCTGCCCCTTTCTAGAATAGTACTAGCACAAATGGAAATATCAGTTGTACCAAACGTTCTCTGGAGAGCCTCGCTGGTAGGTCTTTCTCCTGCCCTGGCATCAGACCAGACTTCTTCAATAGCGAGTAAATCTGAGATTTCGACTGACTCGTTATCTGATTTCCAATTGTCTACTAATTGAGGATCTACAAGAATCTCGTATCTACTTCCTCCCTTCTCGAGACGAGCTAGAACGGCATCATCAAGACTCACCATGGGGCACGATAAGGCCTTTGACTTATGATGGTGGGGTATCAGGAGAGCTTGCCCAGATGCTTGAGGGTAGTCTCCCTATCCAATTTCTCATAGCCGCTCTTGTCGACGCAAACGATTTCTACAGTATCTGGATTCAAATCCTCCTCTAGAGAGTCTCTTAGTGCCTCTAGGCCCATCTTGATGGCGGCATTCTGGGTCATTCCCTTCTTCCACTTATCCTCGAAGAAGTCTATTGCTGTCGCCTTTCCTCTACCTATTGCTCCTGCATTGTAGGACTGGTAAGCACCAGAAGGATCGGTTTCGAAAAGATGTGCACCTTCGTCATCGAATCCGGCTATTAGTAGGGCTGTCCCGAATGGCCTTGCTCCGCCATACTGCGTGAATGACTGCTTGTAGTCGCACATCTTCTTGACTAGAGTGGATACCGGGATATTGTCTCCGTATGTCATTCGATTTATTTGGCATTGAACTCTTGCCCTGTCTACAAGTTGGCGAGCATCGGCTACTAGTCCTGAAGTGGTAATTCCCACATGATTGTCGATTTGGTACATCTTCTCGATTGAGTCTGTGATTACCAATTTACTCTGTACCCTCTTATCTACTATCAAGACCACACCGTCTTTGTACACCAATCCTACTGTAGTAGTGCCTCTCTTGACTGATTCCCGAGCATACTCGACCTGGTATAACCTTCCATCTGGAGAGAAAGTAGAGACACCGTGATCATAACCTCGTCCGCTTGGCTGCATCGTAATCGACCCCTTGTCATAAGGGACTCTTATCAATATTGGTCGGCGGAAGACTCAATCGAGTGGCCATTCTGACAGAAATAATAGGTGGGACCATGCGAGTAGCAGTTCTGGCTTCAGGAGGAAAGGACTCGACTTATGCGTCATGGTGGGCTCAACTTCAGGGATGGGAAGTTGTTTCTCTAGTAACGGTCTTGGTAAAAGGCGATGATTCAATGATGTTTCAGTTACAAAATACCTGGATAACCGCATTTCAGGCTTCGTCAGCGGGCATCCCCTGGAAGCCAATCATATCATTTGGAGAGGAGGAGGCCGAAGTAGGAGATTTAGAGTCTTCAATAACTGCTGAAGGAGATATTCTCGATTTAAACGAGATTTTCCCCCCCGGAATCAAGATTCCTGAGGATTTGGTGATTCACTCCGGCCCTCTGGATATAGACGGACTAGTAGTAGGTGCACTTCGTTCAGACTATCAGAAGACCAGGATTGAGAGGATGTGCCAAAGACTAGGCATTGCTTCATTCAGTCCACTCTGGCACAAAGACCCGAGAGAACATATGCAGTCCCTTCTAGAGCATGGGTTCGGAGTGGTATTTACCTCTGTTTCTACGGAAGGAATGAGTGCGGACTGGGTAGGAAGGACCCTTGAGGGGGAGTCTCTGAACGAATTGATAGATCTCTCTAAGAGGCATCGGTTCAACTTGGATGGAGAGGGCGGAGAGTTCGAGACGATTGTAGTTAGTGCCCCCCATATGAGAAGGGACGTAATACTCGAAGGGGAAGCTGTCTGGAAAGGTTCCAGGGGTTCATTAGAGGTTCTCTCGTGCGAGCTTTCTTGAAATCGCTAGGCTCAAACAGGAGACCATTGTCGGACGACTCGTAGTTATGCCAGTTTCCCCTTTGGATTACAGGTATGGAAGGGATATTGCTAAGGAAATCTGGTCCAGGGAGGGGAGGCACGCGAGATCTCTAGAAGTTGAGAGAGCGTTGATTTGGGCACATAGCAAGATGGGTAGAGTTTCTCCAGAGGATTATGACGCAGTTGCGGAGATCTCTGATCCGGGAATCGTTACTGCGGACAGGGTGGACGAACTAGAGGCAGAGACAAAACATGACATTATGGCACTTACAAAGGCTATGGCTGAGGCTGCAGGAGATGCGGGGTGGTGCATCCACCTCGGAGCAACCAGTAATGATATTGTGGACTCGGCTGTAGCTCTGCAGATAAGGGACAGTATAGACGTCCAAAGACAATCCCTTGTCGGACTGATTCTGAATATGTGTGGAATCGCTGAGAGAGAGTCTGGGACAGTGATGCTAGGAAGAACACATGGACAGGCTGCGGTTCCTATCACGTTCGGTCTGAAGGTTGCGGTGTGGGTAGATGAGATGAGGCGCCATCTGGTTAGGCTAGAGGAAATGCGACCCCGATGCATAACAGGGAAATTCCTAGGAGCTGTAGGAACTGGAGCAGCACAGGGAGAGGGAGCACTAGAATTGCAGAGTCTGATTCTTGGTGACTTGGGTTTGGAAGTCCCCGTCGCCACTACTCAAGTGGTTGGAAGGGACAGGTACATCGAATGGGTCGGGTGGATGGCAAATGTCGCTACGAGTATTGAGAAGATCCTCCAGGAAGTCAGAAACCTCCAGAGGACTGAGATAGGAGAGGTTGCGGAGGAGTTTGATTCGAAGAAGCAGGTCGGTTCATCCACTATGGCTCACAAGAAGAATCCCATTACTGCAGAGAATGCATGTGGTCTCGCCAGAGTAGTCCGTTCAATGATCATACCATCTTACGAAAATGCACTCTTATGGCACGAGAGGGACTTGGCTAACTCCTCAAGCGAGAGATTTACCCTTTCACATTCGATGATTCTGCTTGATGATGTTATTTCAAAATGCGACAAGGTACTTTCAGGACTGGTTGTCGACAGAGAAAGAATGAGGAAGAATATAGTGGATCAAAAGGGGCTGATCATGGCAGAGAAGGTTATGCTCGAGCTGGTAGATCGTGGCATGCCGAGGGATCGAGCTCATGAAGAGCTAAGGTCGGCATCCATGCAGGCAGTCGAATCTGGTTCTAACCTACAAGAGATTTGTAGAAATTCAGATGGAATAATGAAGTTCTTTGAAGAAGAAGAGGTCGCCGACCTTTTCGCACCAGAGTCTCATCTTGGCTCGTCGGAACAGATAGTGGACAATTCGGTTTCGATGGCTAGAGAGCTGTGCTCAAAGTACTGATGGCACTAGAAGCAAAAGTGCCGTAATAGAGGCTACAGCAAAAAGAAGCATGATCATGGCGTGAGGACCATACTGGTTGACGTCATCTAGAGCCACATTCAGGAAGCCTTCCTCGATAACCCCTGAAATAATTGAGGAGTCGGAATGGTTGAATTCCGGAGGAGGTCTTCTAGGAATCCGCTCAACAGAGTTATCTTGTCTCACAGGTGTTTCTCGAGGCAGAGTCGTAATTATCATTGCCCCTATTCATCTTCTAACACAGAGAAACCGGCCCTTTCCAGTAGAGAGTCCATATCTTCCAGTGCATCTGAGTCTGGATTGGAGAGAGCTGCCGGATCCTTCGCATCTCCACTATAGTCATCCTCTCCTTCTGAAGCGAATCTGAATCTTCGATTCCGTACAACTAGGATTGTACGGATTAGAAATATGGATATCGCCCCCATTACTAGGGTTAGTATCAGCTCTGTTGCAGCTACCATATTCGATTACCTCCTAAGAGTTTCAGTTTGTTCCCGGGAGACCCTGAGAAAGTGGTCTTGAGAGATGCCGGCGATTAGATGGGGTTGGATCTAGCCACTTGCCTGAAGGGTATTCGTGTATATCGTCAAAATGAATGGAATACCATGTCTTTTTCTCCTTTCTTCCACAGGACAGGCACCTAAGTCCCTGATTTCGCCCAGAGCTTCGCATTGTCCTACTACAACATATGGGTCTACTGAGAATCCTAGGAGTGGCAGAATCTATCCTCAAGCGTTCTAAATGTATTGAATCGTCAGGAGAACGCAGGCCTACCCAGGTGATTTTGTCTCCTGGCTCTAATGTTCTGAGTAGTCTGTTAACAGGACCACCTTCTTGGAAAGCAACAAGATTGAGAGATTGGCCTCCAGAGAATACAGAAATACCGGCGTGCCCCCCCTTTGTCTCTCTAGGTTTACAAATGACTGACCCCGATCGGATGGATTCTATGTGGTCGTCGCTAATCTGGTTCGAACGATGGATTGCATAGGATTTGCAACTCTCCACACCCTTTTCCGACTGTAGCCAAATATGTGCTCTTTCAACCTCGGAAGATGAAGATCCTCGAATCCCATACAGGACAGGGC
>LUSA01000004.1:0-1279 GCA_001629235.1 Marine group II euryarchaeote REDSEA-S43_B8
GGATAGACCTGCAGGAAGCCCTCTCAGAGGTGCCGATAATCTCGGAGCTCTCCCATCCAGCTCTCTCCAGCTTCCTCCTGGTCTCATCCACCTTCCTCACGCTCACGTTCAGGATGTACCTAAGGCAGGTCGTCCCCATCTTCATGTCGGGATTGCTATCGGGAGGCCTGATCGGAAACGGCGGCAAGATCCTCCAATCCACATCCCTACCCGAGACCCCCATGGAGATAGAGGTGTATCTCTCCGCACTTTTGGCGCTATGCAGCATCGCACTGCAGATCTACTCCAAGTTCTACAGGAGGGACAGGAGAACCAAGAAGGAGAGGGCCCAGGCACGCGAGAAGAGGATGAGCCAGGGCAAGAAGACCGGCGACGTCATCAACCTGATGTGCCCCTCCTGCTCCAAGAATGCGCCACACAAGGTCATCAACAGGAAGGAGGGTTCCCAGGGATTCGAGGTCATGGTCAATTGCAGGGGGCTCAACCAATTCGACGAGGTGTGCAACTTCCACCATACTGTAATAGAGGTCAACTCCTGATGGCAATGACCTGATTTTCCCGGCTTTCGATTAGATATCGTGACCGACGTGCTCAGTGCTCTCTCCCCAGCACTCAGCCTCCAAGTCCTCCTCCGGACCGTCCTCGTGAAGGCAGGGGTGATGGTTCGTGAACACGTCATCGAAGGTCAGCCAGGGCCTCTCCACCCATGCGTGCACCATCCAGTAGTTCTCGAGGTTGACATTGGTCCCACCGCGCTCCTCACAAGCATCGTCACTCAGGTCCTCGCCCATTATCCGAAACTCGCTGGTTCTGAAGCACATTGAGTGATGCCTGTGCCACCAGTCGTTGTCTCCCGAGAAACCCTCCGGGGGGGAGTCGGTTGGAGCCCTGACGAACCATGCGAAGCCGACCAACTCCGATTCCCTATCCTCGCCCCCGTACATGAGGAACTCCGGCCTTTCGTGATCGAAAACCCCGTCAATCCTCGTACCTGGGAAGTAGGGGTCATCGATATCGAACCCAGGATCATCCATGGAGAAGTTGTTCAGCATCACGTGATGGGTCCCCATTCCCTCGGTGTAACCCACCGACATCGTGTAGCCGGCATCCTCTGCGTCGCCCAGGGTAGGCCACTGTGCTGCCCACTCTATGGCGTCCTTCAGCTCGTAGGTCAGTTCCTCGCACAATTCCGGAGAAAGCAACCCTTTCGACTCCCCCTCGTACGCCAAGTCCACGTGGTGCCCGCCGATGCCAGTAGAGTTGCACCACCAGGGGTCGG
>LUSA01000004.1:1293-2868 GCA_001629235.1 Marine group II euryarchaeote REDSEA-S43_B8
GGCTTTCTGGATCGAATAGCTCGCTCTCGTCATCGATGAAACGGGACTGGTCCTCCGTCCCCCCATCTCCTATGCAACCCCCCAGGGAAACCGATGCTAGAATCAGCACACCCAAGACGGCACGAGACCTCATGGAACCACGAAGCAACAAGGCGGAATAAATCCTCCACATCGGTGATTGGACGAAATCGAACTATCGCTGCTTTGCCCTCTTCCTGGCCGCCTTACGCCTTCGGAGCTTCTTCTTTCGCCACTTCCATCGCTGCTTCCCCTGCTTCTTCCAAGCACGGGAACCTCTCTTCATTAGCGAATCATCCTCCAGTTGTCGAGTCCTTCCGACCTGCCTCGCGTATATGAGCGATTCGCGTTTAACGCCTAGTTCGGTGGTGGGCAATACAGGATTCGAACCCGTGTCACCGGCTTAGAAGGCCAGCATGATATCCAGACTACACCAATCGCCCGCGACCCTCTGCGGGAGCCTCACTTAGATGAACCCTCACTTCGCCTCAAACCTGCTCGCGCACTTCGGGCACCGTGTCGGCCTAGTCACTCTCCTCCTTTCCCAGGTATGGCCGCACTTCCCACAAATCCACTGCTCCTCGGGGAGCTCCTGGAGGACCCTCTCTCTGAGCCTCATCAGGACCGGCGAGTCCCTCAGCTTCGGAGCGGGAGCAACTCTACTGACAATCTCTGCATGCAAACCATCGTGATCAAGAAGGCCAGCCGCATGTAGTAACTCGTGAGTGAGGGTGTGCCTGAAGAGGGCCCGGTCATCGGAAAGAATAGGGTTCAGGGCTATTGTTATGGGGCCCGGCGGAGCACCGAGCCTCCTCCTCCGGTAGAGCTCGTGATGGTCTAACTCGAATCTGGTGAAGCCAAGGCGCGACTCATCCTCGTCCAGCCACTTGAGCCCTAGTTCCTTGTCCAGGTGCTTGACAAATGGGGCATCCTCCCCCTCCAACTCTTGAATCAGCGTTGCCAGCAGCCCCTCTGGGATCTCAGGTCGTCCCTCGGAGTCCCGTGACGCCATGCCACTACCTCTCACGTCCTCCTTAAATGGGCGTCGCATTTCGTAGGTCCATTGGGCGTGTGGCGCAGCTTGGAAGCGCGCTTCCTTGGCATGGAAGAGGCCCCGAGTTCAAATCTCGGCACGTCCACCATCTAGAACCGGTCGTCAAGAACTAAATTTGCCAATGTTCATTTGAGCGTATTTTTCATTAATTTCTGTAAAAATATATACATTTGTATAAATTAAATTAGAATAAGTGTGTATTATCTTAGAAATATATATTTTTTTAATAATTATTTTCAATATATCCCTAATTATCTGTTCATACGTTCAGACTATAAACCACCTTTCCACGGCCCAGCGCTATGACAACTAAGTCGAAATTAGAGTACATATGGCTGGATGGATTTGAACCAACACAGAGCCTCAGAAGCAAAACGATGATCGAGACAGATTTCTCCGGAAACCTGGATGATTGTAAGGACTGGTCATTCGATGGAAGCTCCACCCTTCAGGCCGAGGGGGGCTCTTCCGACTGCGTCCTGAAGCCCGTGGCAATCTACCCG
>LUSA01000040.1:0-12517 GCA_001629235.1 Marine group II euryarchaeote REDSEA-S43_B8
ACATCCAGAATTATCGGACTCTCGAGTCTGAAACCACTCTCAACAATAAGCAACCAGTTGGATGAATTCGACATTGCATGAAGAAACGAGTTGGTCAGTGCGTTATCCATCGATAGATCAAGATCCCCCCCACTACCTCTGACTAGGCTAACCCCGGGAGGGACCTCTGATCCATCCATCATTGAAAGACTCAGGGTGGCACTAGCTAACTCGGGAATTTCTGTTATCTTACCAGTAGGATGGATCCTCCTCCAAGGAGTGTACTTCCACAGGTGGTTTGACTTGTCAGGCTCGCTCATGCTAAGGTATTGTGAGGCAGAATCCATTGTTCGACCTCATCCTATGCTGCCTTCCATCTCAAGAGCCATTAGCTGATTCAACTCTACTGCGTATTCCATTGGCAACTCTCTAGTGAAAGGCTCGAAGAATCCATTGACAATCATTGCCAAGGACTCTTCTTCGGAGTGACCCCGACTCATCAGATAGAACAGTTGGTCATCGCTGACCTTTGAAACACTGGCTTCATGCTCGCATCTAGCACTTGGATTTGCCACCTCCATTGTCGGATATGTGTCGGACCTGCTTCCTTCATCCAGGATCAAAGCATCGCAAACAACGTTCAACTTGCAATTGTCCGCCTTTGGAGAAACAGTGACCATTCCTCTGTAAGTCCCTCTTCCTCCGTTCTTGCTTATGCTCTTGGAAAGGATCTTGCTAGTTGTATTGGATGCCAAATGATGAATCTTCGCCCCAGCATCCTGGTGCTGACCTTCTCCAGAGTATGCCACCGAAATGACCTCTGCGTGACTCCCTTCTCCCTTCAAAATCACCGCCGGATACTTCATTGTTAGTTTGCTTCCGATGTTTCCGTCTACCCACTCGATCTTGGCATCCTCATGGGCAATCCCTCTCTTCGTGACTAGGTTGTAAACATTGGAACTCCAATTCTGTATGGTTGAGTATCTGATATGGGAACCTGGTAGTGCTACTAGTTCCACTACTGCAGAATGTAGTGAGTCCGTGGAATAAGATGGCGCAGTGCAACCTTCGACATAATGGATGCTGCTCCCCTTGTCCGCGATAATCAGAGTCCTTTCGAATTGCCCCATATTCTTTGCATTGATTCTGAAGTATGCCTGGACAGGCATCTCCACGTGTACCCCTTCTGGGACGTAGATGAAGGACCCACCAGACCATACCGCCGTATTTAGAGCAGAGAATTTGTTATCAGAATAAGGAACTACAGAACAGAACCACTTCTTCACTATTTCCGGGTACTCCTTCAGACCACTATCCATGTCTAGAAAGATCACTCCCTGTTTCTCCAAGTCTTCACGGATGCTGTGATAAACTGCTTCTGATTCATATTGTGCGGTGACTCCAGACAGCCACTTCTGTTCGGCTTCCGGAATACCCAGTCTTTCGAACGTGTTCCTTATGTCTTCTGGGACATCTTCCCAGTCCCTCTCTGTTGAGTCTGAGGATTTGAGGTAGTAGCAGATGTTTTCGAAGTCAATTTCCTCCAGCATTGACATGTTACCCCATGTCGGCATCGGTCGTTCTGTAACACGGATATCTGTCATCCATTCAGGCTCTTCTTTCAGTTCGGAAATCTGTCTAACTACCTCCTCTGAGAGTCCGAAATCGAATCTAATCGTTGAGTTTTCTGGATCATGCCAGCCCGCTTTGTACTCTCCCACTGCCTCTCTGGCCTCACTATCTCCCGACACCCGAATCACTCCTCCTTCAGCCATTCATAGCCTCTCTCTTCAAGTTTTGTTGCCAGCTCTGGGCCGCCAGAAGCTACTATTCTACCATCTAGTAGAACGTGTACCATATCGGGCTGTACGTGCTCTAGGATTCTAGAGTAGTGGGTAATGATAAGAGCGGCAGAGTCGGTTCCTCGTATTGCGGCATTTACTCCTTCCGAGACAGTCCTAATGCCATCGATATCTAGCCCACTATCGGTCTCGTCCAGAACCGCCAGACGGGGCTTGAGGAGCATTAACTGTAGAATCTCGAATCTCTTCTTCTCCCCTCCGCTGAATCCGTCATTAACATACCTTGACATGAATGAACGAGGAATATCTAGAGATTCCATTGCAGAGGTCAACTCTTCCCTGAATACCGAGCCCTTCGCTTCGTCTTCCCCCCTGATGCTAGCCACAGACTTCCTGAGGAAGTTACCTACTTGTAGACCCGGAACCGCTTGCGGGTACTGGAAGGAAAGGAAAACACCCTTTCTAGCCCTTTCCCACGCCTCCAATTCTAGCAGACTCTCTCCCTCTAGGATTACATCCCCCTTCTCCACATCAAAGTCTGGATGTCCCATTATCACGTTCGCAGTAGTAGTCTTCCCGCTACCGTTTCTACCCATTATTGCGTGAATTTCTCCTGGTCCCATTTTCAGGTCAATCCCTCTCAGGATTTCATTTCCATCTATCCCTACGTGGAGGTCACGAATCTCCAGAAGCGTACTCTGTCCAGACATCTTACAGTCGACCGCAGACAAACTATCATTTGAATCTCTGCCTACTCCCAGATGACCCTATAATGTTGCACACTCGCGCATTGGCGTGGACATAGAAGAATCCGAAGGCCAAAGGCCAAATGATGATCTGGAGGATAAGTACAGATCCCAAATCGAAGAAATCGTGAGATCCGAGGCTAATCGCATACTGGAAGAAAAGTTAGATCCGTCGGAGATTTCTAGGCTTAATTCTCTTTCTCTCGTATCATTATTTGAGTCAAATGATCCATCTCTTATTCCTGCATTAATGTCCAGATTAGGGCCAGTAAGAGCGGCTCTTGAGAGTCATGGGGGAGGTTTGGTGATCGCCAGAGGAAAAATAGAACTCAGGAATAACGGAACACCTTCCCTCTCGTTGGTGATAGGCCTCGATGGAGCATGTATATCCTGCGGAGCAGCTCCGGGAACTTTGAAAGGAATCCAGGACGATCTCCTGTCAGATGACGAGGTTGACTCGATCCGATTCGACTCCTCAATGCTAGAATGGTTCGATGAGATTCAAAGAGAGTTCATTCTGAAGTTCGGCGGCGTCACATTCGCCTAGTTTAGGAAAACACCAAGAGAATCGATGGCCCTATTAGAAAATCCCAGCACTGTCACCTCTTCTCCATCGACAACACTGGCGAATTTACCAGCAGCCCCTGCCAAGTCATATCCTCCTGCCTTCCCCTCCCATGAACGACTATTTATCAAATCAATAATCTCAGCCTCCCCCATATGCATGAACTCAACAATAGCGTAATCGGTCCATATCGTTGCTAGCCAATCCTCTCCGACGTCTATATCTCCTATTTTCCTGCTGAGAACTGCTGTCGACGACCACACCCTATGCCTTCTTCCTGATAACCTAATCAAGCTGAATGCCGCACTACTCTCATCCTTTGGCTTTCCAAGTGCCGCTCTCTCGTCATCTGGATCTTCCACTAGCGTATCCGAGACTAGGATAATATCTGCCACATTTTCTCCTTCTGAAGACCTTTCCTTTACAGCGGCCATGGCCTTCCTAATGCACGAACTCTCTACCTGCAAATTAACCTCCATTCCAGATGAAACCTCTTGCTCAGGCTCTCTTAGAATGCAGAACTCCAGACATGTATCTCGATCCTCAAGATATTCTGTCAGAATTTGGCGCCTCCTTTCCGATGCAGAAGCCAGTAGTACGAGGGGCATATACGACCTCAGAGATCTATTTTCGTATCACAGATGGGGCATTTAGCAGAACTGACGCCAGGTTCCGTAATTACTCTGCTCTGGCAATTGGGACAAGAAATTTGGAAACCCGAATGAGTCATTTCTGGAACTGGCATTACGGCAACGTCTCCTGCCTCGGAAGGCTCAACGAGGAATCCTTCCGCGATTCCATCATGCGAGTCTTCAGCATTTCTCCTGGCCCTCCTTGCCATTCTACTACTTCTGCCCCCCTCCTCGCTCTCCGCCTCATCAGCATCTACAATCTCTACCAAATCTACTCCGACTGCGAGGTCAGACTCTTCTACAAGATCAACAACATCGTCTTCCATTATCACGTTGGAACCAGCGTCAATGGATCTCTTCCTCCCTATCCATCTGAAACCCTGAGCAGAAAGGCCGACCAGTGTTACCATTCCGAGAATCAATACGGCCAGTGCTACTCCAATGAGCAGAATTTCAAAACTCTCTTGGTCTAGTCCCAAGGAAGATCTTAGCTGTTCAGCAATGCTCCCTCCTCTCTCAGAGGCCCCGTCATCGATCAGAGTTCTAATTTGCCATCCATTCGAGGTCGTTACAACGATCATTGTCTCCAGTGAGTCTTCGGATCTATCCATCGAGTTGAACTGCCCCCTGACCAGGGAATCCGAGAGTCCTATCCAACCTTGTTCGATATCAATTAGTCCGTACTCAACTTGTGGTCCGTTCGGTCCAACTCTGTCGAAAATTACTTGGATCCCCCTTTCAGATTCCTCTGTCCCGATTCCTGCCAGTCCCCTAGCTGAAATCCTAGTCTCCAAATCGTCTATGGTTTTGAAATTGGAATCTGTAACATACGCCACTAGTTCCGAGTCCTGGGGGGTACCCTCTCTCCAAATAGAGACAAGTACGTCCATATCTTCATGTTCGATGACCGTCAATTCTGGTAGTGCAGCTTCGTCTCCAACAGCCCTCCTGTAAGTCCATGTTTCCTGATCAATTTCCCCATGGGAGTACCAAACTCCTAACCTGTCCTTCCCCGTGGAGTCATTCCTGATCGTCTGATACAGTAGGTGTGCCTGTTCCTCTCCGAACTCCACGGACAAAGAATCCCTTTGCGCGGGGTCGGCGTCAATGTCGTGGATAATTCCGGGCATCAGGGTCCAGTCATCCGAGGAGAGCGGACTATCTGCATGTAGGAGGAAGATGTCAGTAACGTCCTCAAGAGTCCCACCGCTGAATACATCCCTGTGGTAGCCCGAAACAAGAATTTCGGAATCCTTGATGTCCATGTCTACTCCCCAGTACTTTCCATCTGAAAGGGGAATTCCGGGGAGAAGATCTTGGGCAGGGGAAATTCTGCAACTTGAGTCTACGGTGGAGTAGCTCAGAGTTTGCATTAGGAAAGAGTTCGGACCCATGTATCTCCTAGTCCAAACAATGTGTGCATACTCATCCTCGGTGCTGACAATAGAAATGTCTCCCGACCAACGTTCCTCGATTACGTTGTTACACTCAATTAGGGACTTGCTTTGAGTCAGTTTGTACATTATCAGGGTCCCGTCCTTCTCTCCGATGAGTAGGTCTTCTCCCTCCTCACTGTTCAGGCTCACCACTGCTACTGGAGTTTCTCCCGGATTCATCCCTACATCCCTTGGTCCGGTCAACGTCGTACTATCGACCAATAGCGTCTTTTCTCTAACATTGTCAGACCAATCATTATCAGAACCACTCTCCATCAACACGCTAATCCTGACTTCCAGTGGTCCCGTTGAATTTGGCACAATGGGGAATGAGATGGTGGAATGGGACCCCCCTAGGACTAGGGGTACGGTTGAGTTCGCTACCATTTCCCACCCTCGGAAAGTCATCATTTCCAATGTTCCAGAAACCCCCACGGCATCTTGAGAGCCCAGGTTGTCGACTCTGGCTTGAACCACGACAGACTCATCGGGTCGTGGAATCGGGCTAGATACGGTTACGGCGGAAATCGCTCCAGCCCTAATGGCTAGGTCAACCCCCGGTGGCCTGGGAGTGACAGAGAAGGTACCTGATAACTCGTTATTGCTGTTATCCAACTCTTCAATCGAGTTCAGGGGATCTATTGAGATTGTTAGAAGCGCATCTCCGGATTCAGTTGGATTCCAATAAAGGACTACTTCGACAAACTGACCAGAGTCAATATTGGGTATGATGTACTCATCCCTCCTCTCTCCCCACTCCTCCAGAATTATACCCACATCGGTTGCAGCTTGGTCCCCTGTGTTCCTTATGGTTGCCCTGACTTCTAGGAACGTGTTAACGTATGACTCTTGCATGGGGATGCCGAACTCTTGGACAGAAATAGACACGCCAACCGCACTCACTACCCTAACTGAGATCCTATACTCATCATCCTTGAACTGGGTTGTATCCCAGTTGAAACTCCATCTAGTCCACCCATCGTCCCCGTCTTGGCATCTTAGGCCAGAGTTGGAATTCTCGCCCTGCCTGAACATGTGTACGCAGAATGCATGTCCTTGGTAGCAAGGGTCGCTACTCCCGTCTCCCTTGAATTGAGAAGTCGAGTGACAAAGACCATTCAGGTCTTCCTCGGTCCATTCGCCGTCATGATAGTCGGGCCCATCCTGCCAGTCTTCGTTGTCCAGCCTCCATTGAATTGTCGCGTTTCCGATAGACTGGAACTCCCCATGAACCTCAACGGAACCTTCGAGTCCGTCCTGTCCGCTTGGTCCTTCCAGGGTTATGTTGACCCTTCCAACCGGGAAGAAAAACTCCGTAGTATTGCTCCACCTGCCTATGTCGTTCCTCGCTGCAGCCATCCCGGTGATTGAGACATCTGTGTAGTCTTCTGGAAGGTCGGGAACTTGGAACGGTGAAGTCCAATTAACAATCCCAATGGGATTTGACCAATCTGTAATAGTGACTCTTTGCTTGGGGGTGTCTGAGGACTCTCTGAACTCCATCTCAACCTTCACGACTACTTCTTCTATCGAACCATTGTCTTCCCCATGTTCGTTGATGTGGCCTCTGAGATTGTACTCTTGTCCTTCAACTAGCCATGAGAACTCTGCAGGACTCTCTATCTCCACCCACTTCCCCTCTTGATTAGGTCCTGGGCCTGAAGTCTCATTCCCGCCCCCACCACCGCCACCACCGGTACCGGTATCGAACATCTCACTGGCAACTTTCCCGCCATCAATTATTCCGAATCCATATCTCGTGTTCCAGCTGTTTTCCTGGAAAGTACCATCCGTAGACCACTCACTCCTAAATTCCGACCCACTAGCCAGGAAACTTCTGATAGCCTCGTACCTCTCAATTCCAGGCTCATCTTCGTCCATGAATGGCATCTTCCTCATTTCGCCTATTTCCAGCATTATTGCAACCATTCCCGCTACTGCGGGTGTAGACATACTCGATCCGGATGCTTGTGTATAATCGTCGCTAGCTCTGTTCACCTCCGAACCAGGAATTATCCCTGACGACTCTGCATGTTGAGCAGAATTGATGTTCGAACCAGGAGCAACTACCCATGGCTTCATCTCATCCCACGAATCTCCATCTCCATCGTCGGTTCTAGGTCCGTAGTTTGAGTTGGAACTTATTGAGTCATCATTTCGATCTATTGTATTCTTATCATCCAGCCAACCAACGGTGATAGATGTGTCAGCAGCACCAACAGAGTTTACGTTGTTTGCTCCATCGTTTCCAATGGCAGCAACGCACACTAGACCATTATCTGAAGCCTGATTGACTAGATTTGCTTCTGCTGAAGTCCCGTCCTCATTACTATCTCCGACAGCCGAGCTGGCCCTACCGAACGACATCGAGACTACTTGTATGCCTCTGCTGGATGCGTTGTTCCCCCAATCGGTATCTCTGTTGTTGATGACCCATTGTAGGCCCGCTAGGATTGATTGCGAATTACCTCCTCCATAGTCTTCCATAACCTTGACATCGACAAGATATGACCCTGGTGAGTACCCCTGATTCACACGACTGGAATCTCCTGTTCCCAATGCAATCCCTGCTACATGCGTACCATGCCCGTCTCCATCATCAGGGTCTTCGTCGTTGCAACCAGATTGGCCCACTCCAGTCGAGTCGCACCCCCCTACCCATTTGGGGTCCTCGATGTCATCAGGATCGTTCGTGTTATCCTTGTTGTTGTCCGAGAAGTCATCGAGTGAGAAATGTTCGTTGTCTACTCCAGTATCTAGTATTGCTATAACCTTCCCAGAACCATGGTAGCCAAGGCCCCTCAGAGTCTCATCGTACACTCCTGAAGTTCTTACCTTGGACCCTTTGGTAGCCTTGTCTAAGTAGGGCACGATCACGCTTTGCTCCTCCACTAGGACAACTCCCTCCAATTTCCAGATGTCAATTAGAGAGATGACCGGCACGTGATCCAGAACGATTGCATCAAGATGATCCATGACCATGAACCAAGAACCATCCGATTTCCACCCATGCGACTCAATCGTGCTACTTAGAGACTCAATGTCTGTCGGTCCCGGATGCCATGCATAGTGAACTATTATCGCTACAGTAGGCCTACCGTCGCTACCGATGATGGAAGTTAGTGACACGGATTCCCTCTCGCCTGCAAGAATCATCTGTAGCCTGTCGTCAAATCCATTTGAGTCGGAGTCAGACCAGAAATCCTCCCACCATCCGAACTCCATAGTCGGAGGGGTTGAGTCGACAGGGGTGTGTTCCAAGCTCCAGTCCTTGTTGCACTCATGTTCACTGCAAACCAATGGCGGGATAGATGGGGGAATTTCCCCAATAACCCCCTCCAGAGGTGCGTCCTGTGCATCGGAAATATATGCAGAACCTATTGGTACGTCTAGTAAGAAAACCAGTAAGGCAACCAACAAAGGGGTTAACTTGCCTTTGCTCGTTTTCATGGCTCTCGTAGAGAGCCACACTCAAGACCTGTATAATCCCAACCGGTCTGTGTTTGCCGGATTATCACTTATGGCCACAAACGGGGCAAATGGTATTCTCGGCCAACTCCTCAAGCCAAGCCCTCCTTGTCTCCAGCTCGTCACCTTCCTCCCTCAGTTTCATCAGAACTCTTTCAGCCCTTCCTTCGAGGGGTTTTCCTGCAACTGTCCAAGGATCATTCTCTAAATCTCCCATCCTTGCAGTGGCTTGTACCCTGATCTGATCGGAAACCGAGGACCCGCCCATGGAATGCCCAGTTAATCCGATGGGGCTGGGGGCTCCTTTCGCTATCGGTCTAGCCAACGCATATGCTAGGAAGAAGCCGCCGATGTGAGCCAAATGTGCAATGTTCGTCTCTCCGGCAGTTCCACTTTGTATTGAGTACATCTGGAAGATCTCCAACCCAAGTCGTACAAATGCAATCAACCATACAGGCCATGCCCTGATCATGAAGATCAGTGGAAACTCGATTTTGTCCTCAGGCCAGCAGGCCATGTATGCTCCCAGAATTCCAAATGCGGCACCGCTGGCCCCTATTGCAGGGACGGCTGAATCCTGATGTGAAATAATCCAGGCTAGGTTCCCCCCCACCAATCCAATAATGTAAATCGCAATCCACCTCTTTCCGCCCATTCTCTGCTCCAGAGGCACTCCTGCCAATGCGATCACTAGTGCGTTTCCTAGGACGTGGATGAAGTCTGCATGCAGCCAAGCAGACGTTAAGATCCTGTGTTGGTGCAGAGGGTCGTCAGCCAAAACTGGAATGACGCTGAATATGTCGACAGGGTAGAAATCCAGAGCGCTTTCGAAAGAGGATAGGAAGAACTGTACAAAATGTACGAGGATTATGGAAAGAACCATTCCTAGCGCTATACTGTCCCTATTCCTGGCAGCATTCGCGACTGGAATTACTGCTATTATCACTAGTAAAGCCATCCATACGAGGTCTGACCCCTCTAATTGAGCCCAGGTGAAGTCGAGGTCCCTTGGCATGACACTTCCCGTATGGCCGCTCTAAAGAGGGATTCGTAGTCGTGGAATAATCAATATGAGTAGTCGTCCCCGTACAAGCATGTCCTCGCCAGCATTGGCTCGAGTCGTTGAGTTAGTCGTACATCGAGGGACCCAGCGGGTGCTGGACGGAGTCTCCGAGACTCTTTGCCAGGGGGAAGTAGTTGCAATCATGGGTGAGAATGGGTCCGGAAAGACAACCCTCATCGAGGCATTCGCAGGACTTCTCCCACTTCGGTCAGGAGATGTGATATGGGCGGAAAACGGAAACTCGATAGTCGTCAGAGATTCACAGGGAAGGCGAAACCAACCTCCTTCTATGGGTTTGACCCTGCAGAAAGGAGGAGTTTGCGGCGACGAGACCGTCATGGAGAGAATTTCCGTTTCACTCTCAGTGGCCGGAATAGAACATAGCGATGATCAAATTATGGAACTATTGTCTCTATGGGGTCTAGAACATAGGGCTAATGATAGGTTGGCCCATCTTTCCGGCGGACTGAGGAGAAGAGTTGCAATCCTGGGTGGCTTGGCTCCAGCAGCTCTCAGTAACTCCCCCCTGGTCGTACTTCTTGATGAACCATCAGAGGGATTAGACGACTCCGCCAAGGATATCCTGAGAAGCTGGATTAGATCCTTATCTTCCAGGAATCATGCTATTCTGATGGCAACTCACGACAAAGATATCTCCTCATCCGCGGATAGAGTACTTACCATCAGGGATGGTTCCATAGAAGAGCAAATAGGAAAATCATTGGGTGAGATATGTGATTTGCCACAATCAGGAGAAAGAGGCAACCAAGCTCCAGTTTCATCACTAGTCAAGTGGTCTGTGAAGATGGAGGTGCGGAATCCCATAGAAACCGTCGGAAGAGTCACGCCGGCATTAGTGGCAATCCTCCTATCATATGCTCTACTATCCGGACAGGATTTCCAACTCCAAGACAGCCGTCTTCACGCATCGTTGATACTAGCCCCCGCATTCATCGCTGCGGTTTCCTCTCCTGCCCTGGTGCAGCGACTCTCTGAATCGGACTGTGGGCGTTGGTGGAATGCAGTAGCTGGACCCATAGCACGACCGGCACTCTCTATCACAGGAGCTTCTATTCTTCTGCCGATTCCCATTACTTACTTGTCATGGGCAGTCCTTTCGGGAACTTTCAACGGAGGGGAATACGAAGATGTGGCTATCTGGCTATGGATTCCGGCTCTAGCCCTAATGGATCTGGCAATAGCCGCTACTGCTCTGCATCTACTGGTTTCCGACCTCTCTAGATCGTCTTCCGCCCCGGCTCCCCTAATCCTGATTGTATTGGTATGGCCTTTTCTAGAGTTGACCGATGCACTTTCCTCTATTATGGACAATGGAATGTCATGGAGTCTCTCAATACATGACCCAGTAGTTAGTTGCATAGTCGCTAGCCTAATCTCAGCCTTGGTCTGGTTGGCTGCAGTTATGATTCCAGATTACTGACTAATAGCATTCATGACTAATGATAAAATCCGAGTAATATGGCCAATTGCAGTACCTTGGCGATTCCAATTACAATCGTTGGTATGATTTGCGTAGTCATAACGGCCCTTCTAGGCTTCTTCTACGCACCATTGGTAGATCCGAACTCATGGAATGCCCCCGAAGCCTATAGAATCCTATACTGGCATGTTCCATTTGCTTGGACCTCTTTCCTATCCTTTTGCCTCCTCTTCATAGGCGCCTCATCTTGGTATGTTAAGAGGTCCGAGAGCGGTTGGACAATGCTAGTCATAGGCTCGCAACTAGGTCTTCTCTTCGGGCTTGGGGTGATAATTTCAGGCCCCATCTGGGGTTCTGCCGAATGGGGGGTTCCATGGGATTGGGGCGATGTGAGGCTGAACTCTTACGCCCTTCTTACGTCAGTCGCGCTATTCCTGGTGATGTCGATTAGAAGCCAGCCAGACGGACAGGAAACCAGAGACACACTTGCTGCAATAGGTTTGTTCGGCTTCGTTCTTGTCCCCGTCACAGCTGTTGCGACCACTCTATGGAGGGAGGAGCAGAACAGGAAAATCGACAAGGAAGTGCTGACATGAATGGCGAGATCGAGGCAATTGTGACCTATTCCATCCTGGCCGCTATGCTCTTCTCCTACACATTCAGTAGGATTTCATCCCTATCAAAACTGAAAAGAGAGATAGCAGGAAAGCCAACAGAAGATTCCAAAGAATAGCCTCAAACTGGTGGTAAGCCTTCTAACGGGGAGGTTGAGCGGAGAACTGGGAGAAGCATGTCTGGAGGGTCGTTCTGTATCACTTGCGGCGCAGATCCGCCGCTATCCTCGGATAGGCTGTGTGAGGCATGTCTGAGGAAGCGTACCACTCTGTCAAAGATGCCAGAGACAATCCAGCAGAAGAGATGTGCGAAGTGTGAGGCCTTCGAGATACGAGGAGGGTGGTCCTCAATGGATGCCCATAGCGTCGCAGATCTCAGAATCAGAGAGAACCTGACTTTAGAGGATAGGGCCAAGGACGTCAACGTCTCATTCTCTGTTCAAGAGATAGACCAGAGAACAAACAGGCTCCATGTGGATGTTTCGGGTTCGATAGACGGTTACGAATTCCAAGACTCCCATGCTCCATTGTTACAGACTAGTAATGCGGTTTGCACGCCATGCACCAGGAAGGATGGCGACTACTTCGAGGCCACGGTACAACTAAGATCAGCAGGAAGGAAGCTAGACGAAGATGAATTATCTCGAATCCGCTCAACTTTGGACGATTTACTGACCTCAATGGAACCAAACCCCATGTTCTTCATATCGAAGGAAGGGCCAGTCCCAGGGGGATGGGACCTCCAACTCGGTTCCAAGAGCATTGCTAGGA
>LUSA01000040.1:12530-16224 GCA_001629235.1 Marine group II euryarchaeote REDSEA-S43_B8
GCTAGGAATTGGGGTAGGAGGTTCACAAAATCATTTGGCGGTTCGGTGAAGGAGAGCTCGACTGTAGTAGGAGTAAATGACGGAGTGGAAGTGACAAGGCTGACCCTAAGCTACAGGAAGCCAGCATATTCGGTAGGCGACGTGGTCCGGCTCAGGAAAGCTCTGTGGATAGTCGACAGCTGGCAGAAGGAGGGCCCGATTCTGAGAAGACTGGACAGGTTTGAGAGGACAGGGGCAACATGGCGAGATATGGAGTCCTCCTCCGTGGTTTGCTCATTTTCCGACCAGATAGTTGTGCAGATCCTGAATAGGGACACTTCCGGTGCTGAATTCATGGATCCCGGCGACTACAAGGTGTCTACGGTGGCCCTTCCCTACAACGATGACGGGTCTTCGGAAGAGTTACGCATTGGTTTCATAGATGGTGAGTGGCTAGCACTGCCAGTATCAGGCAAAGGTGAGTGAAGATGGACGAGCCCGATTTTGAGTCACTTCTCTCCGAATTTGACTTACGTGATATGGCAGGTTTCACCAGGAAATTCGTTGAGGATCTGAGATTGTCTTTGACTACCGGATTGGACTTGGAAGAAGAAACGGACTGGAGTGGCGTGCTATGCTTGGGCATGGGCGGGTCTGGAGCAGGCGGCTTGTTCCTGAAGGCCCTATCCGATGACTCCGGAGGACTTCCATTTGTTGTTTGGACCGACTACGGAGTGCCCAGCTGGTGGGGGCCCGAGTGGCTTGTTATCGCTACTTCCTATTCGGGCAATACAGAGGAGACCCTCGATGGCGTCAGGGAGGTTATCTCTGCCGGTGGAACTGTTGTAGGTATTTGCTCAGGAGGGGAGTTGGCGGACGTCATCTCTCAATCCGAAGGATCGGTGTGCCTCAATGTGCCTCCGGGCCAAATGCCCCGCTCTGCCTTTGGGCATATCTTCGGGACTCAATTATCGGTCTGTTGGGAATTGGGAATTCTTCCAAAACCTAGCTCCGTTGAGATAGAAGAGATGCTTAGCAGACTGTCTACGGCGTCTTCAGAATCAGACCTTTCTACTAACTCCGGGATGGCTGCTACGCTCTCCAGATCACTGGTTGGGAGGGAGATCGGGATAGTCTCCCCAACATGTCTGGGAGCAGCAGCATACCGTTTCACGTGCCAGCTGAACGAGAACTCTGCTAAGTTTGCAGGTGCTACCGATGTCCCTGAGATGAACCACAACCAGATAGTTGCATGGACTAGCAAATCCGCTCACGACCGGGCACTACTGGTTCTCTCTAGCAAGGATCTGCACCCTAGAACGAACTCGAGGATTGAGTGGATGCTGGACGAAATCGAAGCCAAGCCGACCTGGGTCATAGAATGCGAAGGAGAGAGCCTTCTAGAAAGGCTACTGTACGCTGCACATGTTACAGATTGGGTTTCAATTGGGCTAGCATTACTGACGGGCGAGGATCCATCGGATATGCCTGCCATAGAGTCTCTGAAGTCTCACCTCTCATCTCTTCAGTAGAGTGGCCCAAGAACTAATCTGGGATCTGGATAGTCTCTGAGAGCCTGCTCTCTTTCTAGGGGGGAAACGACACCTGGCAGGTCGTGAGTAGTCGGCTCAACCAAAGATAGTTGGAAGTGTAAGTGAGGCTCCCATCCGCCGTTCTCGTGATAATCCCCGAACCATGCAATTACCTCTCCACGAGAAATCTTCATTCCCACTCTCATTTTTTCTATTGACTCATCGCTCAGGTGCCCATATAGGGCCCACAGACTTACTCCGCCCAAATCGTGTTTGGAAATTATTACATTTCCGTAATCTCCTGGTTCTGGGTTGTATCCGAAGTGTGATATCTCCCCTTCCATGAAAGACATACAAGGGGTGCCCACAGGTCCGCAAATATCGATGCCCACGTGGAGGTAGCGTTCTCCAGCAAATATCTCTGTGTTATACATGCCAGGTCTGAGCTCATCATACTTCCCTACGCTGAACTCCGTCTCAGGAGCTACCCAATGGCCCTTGGAAAGATCTAGAACAGTATATTCGCCAACGATATTGACGACTTCATTGAATTTGTGCTTCTCCCAATCTATCATGGTCTTCCGAAGAAGACTCAGGAAATGACTCCTCCTCTTCCGCCCTCTCCGCTAGACTTCTCAAGCCACTCTTTTCGCGCAAGTCCTTCTTAGTCTTGGAACCTAGCTCCTTTAGCATCTCAGTTTGCCTTATGACGTTCCCCGAACCCGAGCTAAGTTGCTCCAGAGCCTTTTCATATGCATCTGTAGCTTGCCCCAGTTCGTACCCCAAGGCTGTAAACGTCTCCAAGAATAGAACAACCTTGTCATGGAGCCTACCTCCTCTTTCCACTATCTCTTTCTGGTTACTAGTTTGTTTCTCTCTTTTCCATAATTCCTGAATGAGCATTAGAGTAAGCATCAGACTCGAACCACTAACAACCTTCACCCTCCTGTCTACGAGCAAATCCTCGTAGAGATTCTGATCCGCTCTCATTGCATCGATGAAAGCTCCTTCCAGGGGGACCACCATTAGGACGAAATCAGGAGTGTTGTACCCCTCCATGTCCTCATAGTTCTTAGTAGCTAATTTCTTTGAATGTTCTCTGATAGACCTGCAATGCGCTTTCATCGCCGAATCAGAGGTTGCATCATCTTCCGCATTCACGAATTCTGTGTAAGCAGTCAGGGAGACCTTCGAATCGATTACCACTTGACGGTTTTCAGGTAGTTTCAGTATGAAATCCGCCCTTTTACCCTTCTCACCATTCTTTCCTTTATCCCACTCTTGCTTGATGTAGTCCCTTCCCTCAACAAAACCCATACTCTGCAACAGGTTCTCAACTACTACTTCCCCCCAAGCTCCCTGTGCCTGGGAATCACCTCTCAGAGCCAAGGTAAGCTCTCTTGTTTCCTGGGCGAGGCTTGTCCCCAGAGCACTCACATTGTCGACCTTGGCACCTAATGTGGCAACTCTGGCAATGTCTTTCTCCTTAGCGTCTTGAATTGCTTCGATATATCCCCCGAGGTCCTGTCTAAGATCCTCTGTAGCCTTCTTGAATGAGGACTCTTTTTGCTTGTCAGCAGTCTCTACAGCTTTAGAGAAGGCCTCTCCAGCTGCTATTCTGAATCCATCCAGCATCTGCTGATGTGTCTTTTCTTCCGATTTGCTTCCAACTTCCAGAAGTGCCTTCGCCCTAATCAGTTCCTCTTCTACTGAATTTGTTTCCGACATGGTTCTTGACCTAGCCAGTGCCCATCCCAAGGATGCACCCGCTAGCATCCCCAACGCCACATAGGCCAGCCCCATTGCTTCCATAATGGGAGTAAATAATCGAGAGTATTTGAACTATGCATTCGAACTAGCGTTTGGATTAATTCAAACACCTCGGCGTAATGTCGAACCATGCGCCTACGCTCGTTAGCAATCAAACTCTCAAAGTTGGAGGGAATATCGGACCCTGATCAAGTGATTAAGTTCACCAGTATCGCGCTACTGTCAATGGCTCTAACATCAACTTTTATGCAAGCTGTAGTTTTACAGGTTATTAATATTTCGACTCAAACATTATTGAGAATCTGTTTTTTGATTTTTGGAATGGTTTTGATATCAATAAGTGTTGTAGATTCACTAACAGAATTCTTCTTAGCATATGCAGGAATGGGTATTGCCTTTAGTATGATCACACC
>LUSA01000041.1:0-5260 GCA_001629235.1 Marine group II euryarchaeote REDSEA-S43_B8
GGATTAGAGACAAGCCGATACAGTTCCTGAGGGGACGAAATCGCGGTGAAGAGGTGGGCACTCCCATCCTAAAATGGGGAGACATAGAGAAGACTCTAGGAGACTTCAGCCTAACTACAGGAAAGGGCGAGGTGAAGTCCGCTGAAGTCGTTGGAGTAGTTGGTCCGAATGCCACAGGAAAGACAACTCTGGTGAAGATAATTGCAGGAGAGATAGATCCCGATGAAGGTTGGTGTACCATGGATGCCAAGGTATCCTACAAACCTCAGCACGTCCGTGCAGACTTCGAGGGAACCGTACAAGAATGGCTAGATACGGAGATAGGAGGAAAATGGCGAAGTGGCGAATTTCATACCCAAGTAACTAGGGCCCTACAAGTTGACAAAATGGTTGACTTGCATGCGACTAAACTTTCAGGAGGAGAACTTCAGGCCGTCAGTATCGCTATCTGCTTGGGAAAGGAGGCGGATCTGTATCTGTTCGACGAGCCCAGTGCACATCTAGATGCCAATGCTAGAATGGAAGCTGCAAAAGCAATCAGGAGGACCATGGAAAGTAATGAGAAGGCCGCGATGGTCATAGACCATGACACCTACTTCCTTGACATAGTTAGCGACTCTGTTCTGGTATTCCAAGGGGAGGGAGGGGATCATGGAAAGGCCATCGGCCCTCTATCACTCCGAAAGGGAATGAACCTCTTTCTATCCGATGCAGATGTTACTTTCAGGAGGGACATAGAATCACATCGTCCAAGGATAAACAAGCCTTCTAGCAGGAAGGACCGAGAGCAGAAATCATCCGGTGAATACTTCTACTCCGACTGAGATGGACCATTGGCTTCTTGAGGGACTGTTACGGCCCAACATCGTGGCAGAAGAGTCAGAAGACGGCGGGTCAGAGGAATCATCCACTGAGGAAGTAGACTTCGAGGCTAGGGTTTCCGAACTGGAGGAGGAACTCCAGTATGCCAAGGCAGAAACAGTAAACATCGCCCAAAGAGCTGCCAGGGACCGTTCTGAGACTCTGAAGTACGGCGGCGCCTCTCTAGCTAGGAGGCTTATTCCAGCTTTAGACCACCTTTCCAAGGCTCTAGAAGCTACAGAAGTAGGTGAAGGGACAGAGTCAGTAATTGCAGGCGTGAGACTTACCCTAGATGGACTCAGGTCATCTCTAGAGTCAGAGGGAATCAATGAAATCAAAGCCCTAGGAAATGATTTCGATCCTACTTGCATGGAGGCGATTGCCACAGTACCTTGCCCAGAAGGCAAAAATCCTGGAAGTGTAATAGAAGTCATCGAAACTGGATACAGGATGCACGACCGCATCCTCAGAGCATCAAAAGTCGTTGTCGCTGAGGGTGACTCGTGAGTAAGAAAGGAAGAGCCTACTTGCTCGTGTTTGGAATAATTATCACATACGCTGGAGTAGTATTTGCCATACAAATTGCAGCCCCAGATAACCCAATAGAACCGGACAATTTCCCAAACAACTGTCCCGAAGGTTCGATTAATTGCTCATTAATCGCACCAAATCACCATAGAAGTGGAAACCTCACAGAGATTAGAATCAACGCTAGTTTACCTGAGGTAATGGATGAAGTCAGGAAATGGATTGATTCCCAATCGGGAACAAGTACCATAGGAGATTGGCCCGAACAGACCCATGCAGTATTCAGAACTCTAATCCTGAGGTTTCCAGACGACTTCTTGGTGCAAGGTTTCTGTGATAATGGTGATAGCGTACTGTATGTTTACTCACAGTCACGTCTCGGTGTTTCTGATCTAGGGGTCAACAAAGCGCGAGTCGAGAGCTTCGCTGAGCATATGGTAAACGTCGAAATGGCTACATCAGAATGCGTCTAGGGATGTCCGGCGCTAACCTTGTCTGCAATTATCGACCCCGATATTCGAAAAGCTCACACCCTTCCGTCGGTATTCTACACGAATGCTATTGGTGGATGGAAGTTGCTCCAGAAGCACTCTTCAGTGCCCGTATCATGGTCGAACCTTTGGATTAGACGGGAGTATGAAATCGATGCCCGAGTTCGACCTGGCAGAAGACTTTCCGACTGCTCAAGATAATCTCAGGACATTCCCTTCTATATCCTGGAAGGGACTGGTTTTCACTGGTTTAGAGCCATCTGGTTTGGAAGCCTGCTTGAAAGAGATGGAAGCTAGGATTGGATGGATGCCAATAGAGAAATTCGAATATGATCATTCTAGGAATAGGTGCTATGAAATTAGAGCAAATTGGGCCCTGTACGTTGATAACTACTTGGAAGGCTTCCACATCCCATTCGTTCACAATGACCTCAATAGTGCTCTGGACTACGACGATTATAGAACTGAGATTTTCGATGGTGGAGTGCTACAGATTGGTATCGCTAGTGACGGAGAGGCCATCTTCGAGATTCCCGAGGAATCACCCGACTTCGGGCTAAAAGTTGCAGCTTATTATTACTGGATTTATCCAGGTCTAATGCTCAACTTCTACCCATGGGGCTTGTCTGTCAACTTAGTCCTCCCATTGTCAGTTGATCGAACTAGGATAGAGTACTATGGATTTGTATGGGACAAGAAATTCCTTGGTAAGGGTGCCGGAGGGGACTTGGACAAGGTCGAGGAGGAAGATCAGTTTGTAGTAGAGTCGACACAAAGGGGAGTATCATCAGTGTCTTATGAAAGAGGGCGATACTCCCCTTCCAAGGAGATAGGGGTCCATCACTTCCACCAAATGCTAACATCTTAGATTCAATTCATAACTAATTGTCTATTCGTTGTACAGTGCCCATGTCTCGCCAAAGAACAATTGCTACTCTGCTTGTCTCTCTATTGTTGCTATCTGGATGTCTAAGTGATGAAACATCAGAAGATCCCGAAATTGAAGATTGTTCAGCAATCATAGGAGACTCCTGTGAAATCGAAGACACTACCGTGGATGAAGGAGTCTTAGAGCAAGAGATTTCAATATCAGGAAATAGTTTCTGTGACAATACTAATCCGGACCATTGCCTTCTGCCATTCCCTTCGTCTGCATTCCTTGATTCTGATCCCGGAACCGCTACCGGGTATAGGTTGGACATCGATGGGGAGGCTATACCCGACTCGGCTTCCGCTCCATCAGAAGATTTTCATATGCTTGATAACAAGGATGGTCACTCCCCGTCTACACAGATATTTACTACGTTTAGCAGCCTTCCAGATATTTCCGGACTAGCCTCCCAAGACTCCATCCCCTCATCGGCCCTCCCAGGTCACAATAGTCTGGTTCTCAATATGGACACTGGTCAGATTCTGGAACATTGGGTGGAAATCTCGTCCAGAACACAGGAAGACGAGCAAACCCTCGTCCATGTGCGAACCCTCAGAGGACTCGATCACAACGCCCAGTATGCAGTTGCATTCAGAAATCTGATAGATGGAGAAGGTGAACAGGTGGAACCATTCCCAGGATTCAAGGCGTTGAGAGATGGATCAGTAACCGGCAATCAACAGATAGAGTCTCTCAGATCCAGCTACGAAGATATGTTCTCCTCTCTTTCCGAGATTGGCTACGAAAGGCAGGATCTGACAAGTGCCTAGGAGAAAATGGGATAGGGTGCAATGTCACATCTGTGACTGAGAACTATGCTGAAGACAACACAACCCTCAGGAGAATAAGTGGGACTATCACCACTCCTCACTACCTTCAATCCACATATCCCCCAACTCCTATGACTCGTTATGAGGACGGAACTCCCAGATTCAACTACATGACAGAGGTTGTGTTCACAGTTACGATCCCCCAGTCTGCTGCTGACTTATCACAACCTGCGCCGCTTGTGGTCCTAGGTCATGGCTTCCTGGGAAATGGAGAGGGCATGGTGTCTGGCTTCAGAGGATGGGCTAATGATTCTGGAGTCGCCACAATAGGAACTGACTTCAAGGGTTGGAGTTCAGATGGCGACTTCGGTGCTGTCACCTTCGGATTGATGAATGTGAACTATCTGCAGCATCAGTCCGAGAGACTCCAGCAATCTGTAATCAACCATCTTGCAATGGTCACTACCATCAAAGGGGTTTGCTCCGATCTCCCCGAATTCTATCATAACGGGATTAACTTGGTGGACACTACTGATATCGATTACATGGGAGTATCCCTAGGGGGAATCAGGGGCCCTTCTATGCTGTCCCTAATCCCAGAAATTGATCGAGGAGTCCTTTGGGTAGCAGGTTCATCTTTCAGCTTCATTGCCGAGAGATCCACACAGTACACTCAATTCGAGGAGCTTTTCTCTTCTCCACTTGCTTACGAATCTACAATGGACCGGTCGATTCTTCTCGCACTAATGCAATCTATGTGGGATACGACCGAACCCGAAACATACCTCCCCTTCATTGATGGCGGAATGGACGGGGAACTACATCCCTACGAGATACTCTACGTGGTTTCTATCAATGATGCACAGGTCACGACACTCTCTGCGGACCGAGCCTCTAGAACTTCGGAGATCCCAGTTCTTGCAAACTCCACATATCACCCCTATGGCCTAGATGTCACTGAGGCTCCTGTTTCCGGCTCAGCGATAGTTTACTTCGATGGCAGATTCCCAGAGGTACCTTCGGGAAACATACAGGGGCCTATGGAATACCATTCCCTAGCGCATAACCAGGTTCTGGGATACGATCCCGCCGTCGACTTGGCTACTGACTTTCTATTGAGCGGTCAGATTACCGACACATGCTCAGGGGAGTGCTACTTCGAAGGGACTTGGTAGTCTCGGGGCTAAATTCTCTCTTCCCTGCTACCAGATGTCCAGTCGTAGATGCCCCTTCCTGTCTTCTTGCCCATATCTCCGGATTCCACCAGTTTTTTCAGTAGTGGGTGGGGTCTGTATGATTCGTCCTCGAAAGCCTCGGCCAAACTGTTCAGAATGTCCATTCTAACATCGAGACCCACTAGATCGGATAGCTCCAAGGGGCCCATGGGGTGGCGGTAACCCAATTTCATCGCAGTGTCAATATCACTCGCTGATGCAACTCCCTCTGCCAGCATTCTGATTGCCTCGTTCCCCAGAACTACTCCCAATCTGCTGGTTGCGAATCCTGGAACGTCATTCACCAGTATTGTGGTCTTGCCCAGAGACTCCCCTACTTTCTTGGAAATAGTGACCGTTTCCTCTGATGTTTCTCCGTGCCTCACTATCTCGAGTAATGGCATCAGCGGAACAGGATTGAAGAAGTGCAAACCAACAAATCTCCCGGAATTTTCGATTTCCGAA
>LUSA01000041.1:5372-6244 GCA_001629235.1 Marine group II euryarchaeote REDSEA-S43_B8
GATGAAACCTCAACCTCGCTGGTCTTACCTTTCTCTATGCCTCTCCGCCAGAAACTCAGTATGCTCTCCTCGCCCTTCTTCAGAGATTCAGGAAATGCGTCATAGAGTACCGTCTCCCATCCAGTCTGAGCGCAAATCTGCGCTATGCCAGAGCCCATGGCACCAGCACCGACGATCCCTACTTTGCGGATTTCCACGAGATGCGGAGAGTATCCCCCTCAATAAGCCGTACTAACCTTCACGCCCATAAGCTGCGAGTGCTGACTGGAAGAGTCTCTGTCGCGGGACGTCATGCTCTAGGAAGCATGTGAATGGAGCCACATCCTTTAGAAGCTCGATTGATGAAATGTATGCTCCGTAGACGAATGGGTCCGCATGCTCGAGAGAAGGAATCTGAATCCCAAGCTTTGACAGACCTTTCCTAGTATCCTCGTCCCATATCGAGTAGGTATGGTGAGTGAAGTGAAGGTAAGAGGAAAGCCTCCTAACATCAGACCTCGCCTTGTCCGTCAAACTCTCGATAAGAAGGGTGTCCGGATACTTGATTGCGTATAGGGATAGCAATACCTCTCGCTGTGTTTCCTCTTTCCATTCTCTTTTTCCGAGACCCATCCAATCGTCAATCATGTCAAGCATCTCTGGAGTGTATGGCCTTCGGACCTTGTATAGCAACTCCTCGTATGAAGCCGAGTCCTGACCATGAGAGTGATGATGGTCATGGAAAAGATCTGTGAGCCTTTCGAAGAATGGACGACACGCGTCCTTATCGAAGGAAGATAGCGCAACGTGCTGCATATTATTCACCCCGACTAGTTCCCCTTCCACTCTCTGTACTGAATCCAGTCTTCCTTCATGTACACGTTGACTAAGGT
>LUSA01000041.1:6312-33184 GCA_001629235.1 Marine group II euryarchaeote REDSEA-S43_B8
TGCTGATCCTCCTCATCTCCTCTCTGAGTTCTTGAAAGTACAGATCCCTGCTAGCTTCGTTCAGATGCTCTCTGTCTGCCTCTGTACCAGCCTCTCTCTCATCGTACCTACCCTTGATTCCGTAGACGTACGCCCATTGGGCGCTGCTGGAGTCATCTGTTCCGAAAAGGTCCAATCCTGTACTGACCCACTTGTTGATATATTTCTGGATGAGTGAGCAAGGAATTACTCCTTGCTTGACGACTCTACGAAGACCGTTTGCTCCAGTTCCTAGGTGGAAGGACTCCTCCTTTAGCATCGGTCCCATACTAGCAGCAAGCGGCTTGAAGGAGGAGGTGCTCAGCATTTTCAGCTGGTACTTTCCGTCTCGGTCTATGAAGTGGGTGAACATAAAGAAGTCAAGCCAGTGATCGATTGGCTCGTTGAAAGACCCGAGAATCCTGGTTCCTTCCTGTGCGTTCCTCTCGAGAAGCTTGGCAGCTTCCCTAACGCCCTGCTCTCCGAAGAATGTGCACAGTAGGTAGGCCATCTGCCATCCATGCCTCTGCTCTTCACACATTATCCTTAGAGCAGACTTCTTGTCGTACTCGGTAGGTGCGGTTTCAAGGAGGTGGTTCTGCTGCTCAACGCTTGCGAACTCCGTATCTCCCTGCACGCTCACCATAGTGATGATTGCATCAGTAATGTTCTGTTGGGGTATCTGCATCCTCCTTTCCCACTTGGGCATACCTTCGAAGTCACCGAACTCTATTTCCCCCCCGGCTGTATCCCAATCGAACTTGATATCGAACCTGTAATCTCCCAACCATGAGGGGTCGAACCCTATTCTTGTCTGCCAGTCATTGAACTCCTCAATCCAAGCCTCAAAGTTTGTCGGATAATTCTGAACTACGTCAGTCTCTGTCATGAAATGCCCCAACATTAAGGGGTATTTCAGAGGTTGCTTTTCTTCTCTACAAATAGTAAGTCTACTTTCCTTCAAACCTGGGCGTCTTCCTGTCAACGTATGCCTTGATCCCTTCCTTAGCGTCTTCTGATTGGAATAGGTCAGATTGCAACTCTCTTTCAAGAGCAAGATGGTACTCAAGCGGTATCTCCATACCACTCTGCACGCTTCTCTTGATGTTCCCTATTGCCTTTGAGGCTGCGAATGGTAGCGAGAACCTTCCAGCGTAGTCAAGAACGTCCTGCCTGAACTCATCCAGGCTCAGTGAGTCATAGATGTCGTGGACTAGATCCATTTCCCTGGATTCCTCGAATGAGAACTTCCTTCCTGTAACCATTATCTCCATCGCTTTGGCCTTTCCAACCAGTCTAGACAGTCTAGCCGTTCCACCTGTACCCGCCAATACTCCGAGAGCGACCTCAGGCAGTCCTACCTGGTAATTGCCCTTTCTGGCTATCCGAATGTCAGCGGCCATGGCAATCTCCAGCCCGCCCCCAACCGTATGTCCGTTAAGTGCGGCTATGACCAACTTGGGAGTCTGCTCCAAACGGGACAGAGTCTCGTTGGCGTGTAGGCAGAAGAAGTACTTGTATCTCGGAGACAGAGTGTTCAGATACTTTATGCTAGCACCTGCAGAGAAGAATTTTTCACCGTGTCCCGTTATCAGGATTACTGATATGTCATCATTGAATCTTGCCTCAAGTATAGCATCGTCAATGTCGTGCCACATTTCCCTTGTGTAGGTGTTCACCGGTGTCTTATCTCCCTCGAGTGGCTCTCCGGCTGAATCAGAAATGAGCTCAATAATCGCGACTCCGTTTTCTGTCTCTCCATAGTTAACGAGACGATTCTTCATGGGTTTAAGCTCTGGCCAAGACGTCATGCTCTCACGACTTAGTCCAGCCATATCAATCAAACGGAGACAATACTAGGCTATGCATCCGACTCTTTGAACGATACAGCCCCTCCCTTGCTCCTGGTGGATTTCCATTGCTCACGAACTCTTTCAGCTTCAATGCTAGGATCCCATGAATCTCTCTTTAGCGACTTTCTGAAGGGCATCCTGTGGACAACCCTCCCGTCTGACAGATCCTTCCTTCTCAGCATCCCAATCTTGACAATCGGCCACAATGCCCTTCGAAATAGTCCGGGTTTGTACAGCCAACGCATGAAGTTCAATCCGTCCCCGCTCCTCTTCTGATCCCTCATCCACTGGTTTGCTACCATCTTGAATCCTCTGTTACCAACCCTATTCATCAGGAAACGATTTATCGCGCTGGCTTTCACAAGAGGGACGAGCCTCCTCCTGACTTCTCTTTCGTACTCGAATTCCCCCAGTAATGACTTAGCCGCCAGCACTCCACTCGTCACTGCGTATCTCATGCCGAAACCCCACATGAAGTCCTGTAGGCCCCCAGCCTCCCCAACGTACAGCCTTTCCTCATGGACGTACTTGGTAGGTATTCCGAAGTCCCCCTTCCCTCCGACCCTCTTTATCGGCTCCCTATCCAAGTCGTAATTTCGTTCATACCACGCTATTGTTTCATCCAGGTATCTCCCACTATTCCTTTGCTTACGCCAGAGACAAGTGCAAATAAGTCCGATTCCGTCTATAATTATCAAGTAAGAGTATGCACCAGGAGCCAACTTGTCATTCAATTGGAAAGCAACGAGGTTCCGGTGACTTGTATGGAATATCTCACCGTATGCGACGGCACTCGACTCTCTAGGTCCTGCGGCAACTATGTCGCACTTCTCAGGAGATTTCTTGACTCCATAGTGTATCTTCACTCCAGACTCCAAGGCCATCCTCTTGAATGCCTGATCTATTGTGTGCTCCGCAGTTCCTCTCTCAACTACTCTGAAAGCAACACCTTCCGTTTTTGGATTGGTCACAACATCATCTGGGTGGATTAGATCAATAATCCCGAATGAATCAGACTTGAACTCTGTCGCGTCGAATCCCCAATCTGCTAACTCTTCGAAGAAGTCAATCTCGCTCGTCCAATTCTCGATGCCCTGGAAGTCCCCATCGAACCTCGCTCCGCTGTCGGATCGGATTTCATGAACGTGAACATCCTTCCCGGCTTTAGCCAATATCGTTGCAGATGAGAGGCCAGAGAGGCCTGCTCCAAGGATGTGCACTTCGGCGCTCACGGTTTCGCGACTTCCTATGTTCGCTTGAACGGTTGGGTCATCCGTCGGTTTCAAGGGATAAATCCCATGGGGGGTCGTGTCAGTCCATATTGAGGTTGACAGTAAATCTCTGGATATCTCCAGACTTCGGAGCATTATCGACTCCGAGGGTTGTGGTAGCGTAGTCAGTTTCGTTGGATTAACTAGGGACAATGAGGATGGAGTCCCAGTTAAGGGACTAGAGTTCGATGCTTGGGAGGACGAACTTCCGAAGGTTCTTCGGAGAATTGCAGAAGAAGCAATTTCCACATTCGGGGTAAGATCTATTGTTATCTCACATAGAACTGGATTCGTTGAACCCGGCCAAGAGATAGTTTGCATCCATGTAGGTTCGGCTCATAGGGAAGAAGGCTTTACCGCATGTTCTTGGCTGATTTCAGAACTAAAGAGGCAGGCTCCTCTCTGGAAGAAGGAGTTCAGGGAGGATGGAGAATTCTGGAAGGCAGGTCTAGGATAGGGTCGCTTGAATCTACCACTCAAGTCCCGTGTGTCTGAATAGGGTGGACCTATTCCGATAGGGCGGTGAAGTGATGGGCGACAGTTGGTCTGGAATAGTTGACGTGGGTTCGAAACCAATTGTAGAGAGGGAGGCCATTGCAACTGGCATGATTCTGCTAAAGCCAGAATCTATTGACGCAGTGGCAAATGGGTCTTCTCCTAAGGGAGATGTCCGCGAAGCCTCAACTATTTCTGTGATTCAGGCAGTCAAAGAGACCTCTCGCACCCTTCCCCACTGTCACCCCATACCCATCGAGGGATGCCACGTGGAATGGGTGTTAGAAGAAAGAGGACTGAGATGTAATGTTACAGTTAGGGCTCATTGGACAACTGGGGTTGAGATGGAAGCTCTGTGTGGAGTAAGCGCTGGTTTGCTTTGCGCTTGGGACATGTTGAAGCCAATAGAGAAGGATAAGGAAGGCCAGTATCCCGAAGTAAGAATTGAGGATATCCGAGTCCTAAGAAAGAAGAAGGCACATCCGCAGGATTGAATTCTATGACCCTTTCACGAGGGCGTGCCAACGGCAGACCTAATTCCAGATTTTCTCAAGGCCACAGAGGCTGCGGCTATCGCTGCTTCAAGTTGGAGGGGGCTAGGGGATGGAAAGGGGGCCGACGGAGCCGCCGTCGAAGCAATGCGTGCAATCTTCGACTCTGTTCCCTTCGATGGCAGAGTTTCCATCGGTGAGGGTGAGAGGGACGACGCTCCGATGCTATGGATCGGAGAGCCTCTCGGATCTAAGCAAGGAGATCCAAATGCTCCATCGATAGACATCGCTGTTGATCCTCTCGAATGTACCAATCACGTAGCAAATGATCTCCCAAATGCAATGGCAGTACTAGCTGCAGCACCACGGGGGTCTCTTTTGCATGCTCCGGATTGCTACATGGACAAGATAGCAGGACCTTCCGAGATATTCGACGCTATTAGCTTGGAAGCAGATGTCGATTACAATATTGAGGGGGCCTCAGATGCATTGGGTAAGAGCCCATCCGACATGCAAGTAGTGGTTATGGACAGACCTAGGCATGAAGATTTGATTAGAAGTCTGAAGGATATGGGAATTTCCCCGGTACTGATTGGTGATGGAGACATAGCTGCAGCACTGAACGCTGCAGATCCTGAATCAGAAATTGATATGTTGATGGGGATAGGAGCGGCCCCAGAGGGAGTGATTACAGCAACGGCTCTGAGGGGTCTCGATGCTCCATTTGAGGGAAGACTTGTGTTCAAGAACGAAGGACACAGGGAGAGAGCAGAGGAAATGATTGAAGGAGATATAGAGAGAATCTGGTCTCGGGACGAACTCTGTTCGACGGAAGACTCAATTTTCATAGGTACAGGTGTTTGTGACGGCAGAACAAAAGGAGTTGAAGACCTTGGACAAGGGTCCTACAGTGTTCATTCCGAGATTATAGATGTCAAATCAAAAGAACACTACTTCGTTTCTACTAAAATTTAGAGGGACGATTCTCCTTTCCATTACAATAAACATTGACGATGGTTTCTTTTCTTACTGCCCCCTCCACTACTCCGAGGAAAGAAGATGGATAGGGAATTGTTGGAAAAAAATGCTAGATTTTTGGTCTCCCCAGGAAGAGGCATACTTGCTGCAGATGAGAGCAACGGGACGATGTCCAATCGCTTGGAAGCAGTAGGCGTGGAAGCATCATCTGAGACCAGAAGGGCATACCGTGCCAATCTCTTCTCCACAGAGGGTTATGAATCTGCAATTAGTGGCGTTATCCTATTCGATGAAACCATCCGTCAGACAATGAAAGACGGGACCCCAATACCCGCCGAACTTTCCAGAAGGGGAATCCTTCCAGGAATAAAGGTCGACACAGGAGCAAAGGAACTGGCCAATCATGAGGGCGAGAAAATCACAGAGGGACTCGATGGACTTAGAGAAAGATGTTCTGAGTATTTCTCAATGGGTGCCAGATTCGCTAAATGGCGTGCAGTAATTAGGATCGATGAAGGACTTCCAACCAAAGCGTGTATTGCCACGAATGCACATGCTTTGGCCAGGTACTCAGCAATCTGCCAGGAGCAAGGGCTAGTCCCTATAATCGAACCAGAGGTTCTGATGGACGGAGACCATGATGCTAGAAGATGCTACGAAGTAACGGCAGAAATTTTGGATGCTACCTTTTCAGAGTGTGAAAGCCAAGGTGTACATATTCCTGGAGCTTTGCTAAAGCCAAATATGATAATTCAAGGCAGTGATTGTGAGAACCATATTTCTCGAGAGGAGGTTGCAAGTCTCACTGTCGAATGTCTAACAAATCATGTTCCTCGCGATCTCCCCGGGATAGTATTCCTATCTGGAGGACAATCTGACGAAGATGCGACAGCACACCTCAATTTGATGAATAAGATGGCTCTCGAGCATCCTTGGGAGCTATCATACTCCTATGGTAGGGCGCTACAAGCAGACGCCCTACGAAAGTGGGCAGAGGCTACTGAAGACTCTGATATATCAAGCCAAACAGCATTTTCACATAGGGCGAAAATGAATAGCTTGGCCAGGTTTGGTGATTGGAGTCAGGACCTAGAGTAGTAATCAGGCCTTCTCTTCCAATGCGCCTGGACGAACCTGCCAGACACAGATTTCGTATCTACCTGAGAGGGCCCCCCCTCTCTTGGTCGTGGCTACCTTCAGAATTTCTCCTCTTTCATCTAAGAATTTCTTGATCTTTTGCCTCAGTCTTGTGGTCCTCATATTCTCACTCTTCTTGTTCCTGGGACTCTCACAATGTCCGCTTTTCTCAGGATAGCGGATGGTAATATAATGCTTCTGTATGTTTTTTCTCTTCTTGGTTACAAATAATGACGGTTTTTTTGCATTTTCTACATGTTTTTTCCACTGCACATTCCAATAACTGATATTTCCACTGGAAAGTTATAACTAAATGTAACTAAAACAAATATTTTATTACTATCTTTCATAGAGTATCGTTCTGTAGGTGTTTTTTCATGTCAGATGCTTCCCATAGATTCGTCCATGATGATCCGAAGAAAATCAGAAGTAAGCACCGTCGTAGGATTCTCTCTCTGCTCTCGGATGGTGAAGCCACAGTCTCTCTTTTGTCTTCAGAATCAGGACTCAGAATGCCTCACGTTTCTGCTGAAATCAGTCGTATGAGGGTCGAGGGTCTGGCTACAAGTGATCTTCCTCCTGGTTCCAGGGGTGCAAGAATAAGACTCACTGAGGATGGTTGGAGGGCTCTAGAGGATGACGAGTGGTCGAAAGTAATTGAGTTGAAGGAGCCATCCTCGAACTCAGATTACTGCTGTGTGTTGTCTAGGGACGAAGAAAATCTAACTTTGTGTTTTTTGAGTGTTCCAAGAGAACCCTTGGTGCAGATTCCAAACCGAATTGCGACCCTAATCTCAGAGACTACTATGTCCACAAGAAACAAAGGGGTCTCTTGGAGTTGGGCAGTTCTTTCTGAGGCTACCCCTCGTTGGTTCGACAGAGAGAAAATGACAATCCTAGATTCCCCTCCGGAGTTTGCCGACCCGGGAAGTATAGAGTCATATGCAGAAAAACCACAAATCTTCGGAGTTATCAGGGCTAAGCTCCTGCACCCATCAACTAGCTCGATAATTTCACCAGGAGAATGGTTTTCTCAACCAAACCAGATTTACACTGCCCCCTTGGACGAGGCCACTCATCACAGAGGAGATTGGACTCTTGGCTCACCTCATAGCAAATCTCCAGATGTTAGACCAACTCAACCCATCGCTGCTACCATCAAGGAAAGACTTCCACTTTCCGTTCTACTGAGGTCAGCTAGGTCAAACTCGCTGGTCATTGCAGATCTCAGTGGATTGGGAATGGAAGTCGAAGAATACCCAATCGGGGCACTTAGATATTGGATTAAGAAAGCCCATCCTAGGCTTTCAGAGTCCGAAAGGACAAGGAGGCTAAACTCGTTGATTGATAGGATTTCATCCTCTAGAAGAATAAAGGTTCCAGAGTCTACGATTAGAAAATTTAGGAAGGATTGGGCGGGAAGAAAATTTTCAAACGATGAATCCGGAATCAGATCAATCGAGTTGAGGGGGCTGAGTAAAAACGCAACAGAGTCTATCATCAGGTGGTCCATGGATAATGATTCAACCCCATTAGTAATAGAGATCAGACATGATTTGACAAGTGAATTAATGTCTAGAATTGCATCTAAGCAGAATCTTAGACTAGTAATTTTGGACCATCTACCAGATCAATTCTCTTCATTCACTGTGCTTGAAGTAGATAGGATTCGAACACTTCCATGGTTGAGTTATCGTACTGGTAGAGGGCAGAGGATACCAGTAAGGATGGTAGAAAGAGGAAAAATCACAGACTATCCTGCAGAACCTGAGAGCACTACGATTTCTCCATGGCAAATTTTGAAAGTCCCTTCTGAGGATGATGAATACAAACAAGAAATAGCTAGAAATTCAGCCTCTATAATTAGCTCTGCCATCTCCCAATTTCCTGATGGTGATGAAGAATGGGCGAATCAAATGGAGGCAATGTATCCACTAGCGTCCTGGATAGCATCTCCAAGGACAACTAGGTGGCAAAGATGGCAGAGAGTTTCCTCAAGATTGGATTCAGAATGGATAGCACTACTTGATTTGGACTATGTTCCAATTGAGAAGATTTCAGAATTGGCCAATCAAGCTCCGAAATCAGTAAAGGAAATTTTCTCACGAACTTTAACTTCCAAACTTAGAGAGAATCCGGAAAATCTGTTAAGATCATGGCCCGCAGTCGATCCAAGCCAAGCCAATTCCGGTGCTTCTTGGCTGGCTTCCCACTTTATTCAGAACTCAGCATGGATGCCCAAAGAGACGCATCATGACATCATTGGCTGGGCCGTTGAGGCATGGCTATCTGGAAATCTAGAGAAAGCGGTTTTCGATAGGCTAATTGAAAGAATTAGAGACATCGGAATCTCACTCCCTGAGGGACATCACCTCAATACTTGGTCTAGGCTTTATGACCACGCTTTTGGGAAAAGAGAAGCTAAACTGGAGGATATACAGTTATTCCTCACACATATCCCCAATTCGTGGTGGGCGCCATTTTCATCGGAATTCTTGAAAATGATACTGAATAGTACCATTACAGAAGAATTCTTCAGTCTAAATATTCCTTGGTGTTCAACTGTACTTAGGCCGAAAGGAGAGGCTTCATGTTATCCAGGCCTATCTTCTATAATTAATCAGGGATGTGATATCGAAATTTTCCCTTTACTGAAGAACCACTTACGTTCTGCTAGTTCTGAGGTAGGCGATGTCAATTCTATGAATCATCTCTGGGATTTACTATCCGCGTTAGAATCAATTAGAGAAGGCTCTAATCCATCTGTTGGGCTCTCGCATAAACTATCAGGTTGGCTAGCACAACCACTTGAGAAATGGCCCAACTTCACTCTGGAGATGATAATGGACGGCGACATAGACGTTTCAGAAAGTCTAATTCTTCGGAAGTCCGGATTTCACGAAGGACTCAGGAATATCGATAGTTCTGCCCAACCGCTGGGTTCTTGAGCAAATCTGCAGGCGTAGTGTTGCCCAGCCGGCAACACCGTGCGGACGAAACCCCCTCGCCGGAGGTGGAGGATGAAACACGGCACCACGGATTGGGTGACCATCCGTCGAAGACCATCGTGACTCTTCCGAGAGAATGATCGATGGCGCAAATCGGGTGGCCGGACTGCGTAGGTCCCCTGAGGACGGAATAGAATGAATCAAGGGACTACCCCGCAGTCCGACAGACGTCCCGGGGTGGGTCAGGCGCCAGAGCAAAGCAGTGAAGGTTGCCGTTACGCCCCGGGGCACACTGAAAGTTCAGGTGTTTTGGGTGGAGAAAAAGAAGCACGAAATAGGATTAATTGGTGGTACTTTTGATAGATTCCATGCCGGACACATGTCCTTGATTGCTGCAGGTCTTGCACATTGTAAGAACATCCAAGTCTGGATAACCAATGATGAGTTAGCTAGGTCGAAGGATCGACGTATACGGGACTGGTATGATAGGGAGTCCGATTTGATCGATGCCACATCCGAACACTCCTCTCGAATTACAACTCATCAACTCGATGACAAATTCGGGCCATCCTTGCAATCCACTGAGGCATCAGCAATTATATGCACCGCTGAAACAATCCAGGGATGCCTGGAAATCAACTCTCTCAGGGAAGAAGATGGATTTTATCCTCTAGATATTATCTCCGTTGAGAGAGTCACTTCTTGGGATGGGGAGCCAATTTCTAGCTCAAGAATCAGAGATGGCCACATAGACAGGGAGGGGATGCCATGGATTCCCGAACCTTTCAGAACTTCAGACCCAATTATGACTCCCGAGGTAGAGTCCCAACTCAAAGAACCATTTGGCGAACTAATCGAGGGGCCCGAGGAGGATATTACCGTGGCTGCTTTGGAAGCCATCTCTAGGATAGTAGAATCTACAAAATTTTCCGGCCCACTAATTGCCGTTGGAGATGTCACCGTCCTAGCCTTTCAGAATTCAGGAAGACCAGCAGATATAGCGATAGTCGACGGACAAACCAAGCGCGAAGAATGGGAGGGCTCGAATGAAATTGACTTCAGTTTGTATGATAATCTTCTCGAATGTATTAGTCCAGCAGGATCTTTATCCAGATCGCTCCTAAAATCATGTGAATCTTCAATCTCATCATGGATGGAAAACGAAGAGAGCAGCATAATCAGGGTAGTCGGTGAAGAGGACCTTTCTCCGCTTCTTCTACATCCGATGGCACCCATAGGCTCTGTAGTTCTTTATGGTCAGCCAGAAAGGGGCTTAGTCATTAGGTGGTGTGACGAAGAATCAAAGATTAGATGCAGAAATCTCCTCAGAGGTTTTTCCACAGACTAGTTTTCAGCATCCCTAATCCAATGAAGGCCCAAACCAACTGAAACTAGCGCAATCATGACTGAGTATACCCCTGGATCAACCCATGTTGTTTCCCTGAGGCTCCATCCAAAGTAGTAGACAATGCCCAACAGCATCATCCAACTTGCTATGGTTCTAACAATATCTAGGTTAGGAGAAATCAGACTTCTCATTATCCGTTCATTTGGTAGTCCGGAAATCCAGCCACCAAAGCCATCATCTCTTGAGGAGCCTATCCCCATTACTCCTATGCCAATTAGTGCTGCACTGATTATTGCAAAGATGAGATCATCCGGGAAGTTTAGTCCGATCTCATGAGCAGAGTTTGTAACCGGACCATTAGTTATGAAGTCCATCCAGTTCACCTTTCTACCGTCCGAGTATGCTCCAGAAATTATGTTGAGAAGAGTAAGAAATGCCATCCATAAGCCCAGTAAAAATGATCCAACAGACATAGTAATACTGGGGCTCTTCAGGACTTCCATCCACTCTTGGTCAGCTTCTGACATCGAGCCGCCGTCCCGGAACCTCTGTTTAACCGTTGTCTGAACTATCCCTATAGATGCCCTTGAAGATTATACTTGCCCATTGCGGCCTCGTTAACCAGAGTTTCACTTTCACTCATTAGGACGATTGCATCTATAGCCTTTGGAATTGCCGAATTAACTTGCTTACTTCGCCCACCTCGACCTTTGCTGACGTTTCTTGCCATGATAAGTCCCATTGTATCCAATTCATTAAGCAATGAGGAGACCCTTCTGGTCGTCAATGGCTCTGTACCAATCTTCGAGCACGCTTCTGCATAGGTTCTGTACACTTCGCCTGTTGAGATATTTCTCAGGCCGTTCTCTTCGTTTAAGCAGATTGAGAATAGTACTAACTTTTGGTGAAGTGGCAGGGTCTTGATAACAGGAGTCACCTGATCATATTCTAGTTGACTCTGGGCCAATCTAACGTGTTTTGTATCTACTCTATTCTGCGACCTCTGTTCCGCTTTCTGTACCGAGATTCTAAGCAAATCCAAAGCTCTTCTTGCATCTCCATGCTCTTGCGCAGCTAATGCCGAGCACAGTTTGATTACTCCATCGTCCAGGACACCTGCTTTGATTCCCATTTCAGCCCTCTCGTTGAGGATATTCTGAATCTCAGTGGCCACATAAGGGTGGAACACTATGTCCTCTTGGCTCAGTCTTGAACTGACTCTTGGATCCAGGTGTTGAGTAAAATGTAAGTCATTGCTGATTCCGATAATTGAGCATCTCCCCTTGCTTAGCAAGGTATTGAGGCTAGTTAGCGCGTAAAGGAGGTCATCCCCTCCCTTGTCTACCAGGTTATCCACCTCATCTAGTACGATGATGTGAACCCCTCCCACACGGCTCATTCTGGAAACTACCGTGTCAAGAACTCGATCTGTAGGCCAACCTGTGAATGGGACAGGAGCATCGCCTCTCTGAGCCAACTGGGTGGCTATAGTCTGTACAACTCTATATTTGGTATCTACATTCCTGCAGTTTATTTCGTAGGTATGTACAGACTGCCCCATTTCCAAGCCTTTCTCCCTTAGTTGGCTCAGGACGTACCTGGTTACCACGGTTTTTCCTGAACCCGGTACCCCGTATAGGAGCATATTAGACGGTATGTGACCATTCAGAGCATCCACAAGATTCCTCACTAAGGAATCCAGTTCATGCTCTCTGTGAGGAAGTCTTGCTGGTTCGAAGGCATGGTCAAAGGCCTTCCTATCTGTGAAAAGACTATCTTGTCCGAGAATTTCTTCGAAAATATTTCCCTTCATTTTCTTTCACACCAAAAAACACTCCAAGAAAAGCCATCACTCCCTCCCATAGGGAACATTGCTTATCGTGAGGTTTTCTCAGCGACTATGTTTGTGGTAATAAGAGTGACTCGATTTTCTAGATCTAAGTCCGATTTTGTTAATACTCCAATGTAGAAGTATATTCTCTGCCCCAACCATTCCCACATTCTTTGAAAATAATCTCAGTATAATGATTCTGAGTAATTTTTTCTGATGTATTTTCTACACTAGAATGGACTTCTACTAGATCTAAATTCACAATTAAGTAGTTGATTCTGAACCTATCCAACATTTGCTTTGTTTGTATCAATACACAGGCTACAGATGAAAAAATATTTTTCTAAATCCTACTTGAATATATATATTCGTTATTTTTACATTCTAATTATTTACAGTGAACTTTCCATCATCATGCACATCGATACAAGCTCCATCGTTTAGTTGGACTATGCCTTCTGGCAACTCTGGAATATCGAAACCGAACTCACTTTCCGGGGACTTGGCATAGTTATGTGTCACTAACACCTTGGTATCGGGAAATCTCTTCCAGAATGCGATTACATCCGAGGGCCTATGATGGTGGGGGAACTCTCCAATATCAGGCATCCCCATCTCTAGTAAAATCACATCCGCACCTTTGGCTCTACTCTCAATTTCTGAACAGGGCCCCGAATCTCCACAATGGAGCAGCCTAAACCCACTCTGGTGCACAAACTCATATCCATGTGGATCAGTTTCAGGTGTGTGTCGAACGGGAAACCTCTCGTAAGACCATTCTGTGCCTTCCAATATTCCTGACTCTTCGTCATTCCAAAAAATTCTAGACTCTAGAAAATCCTCCAGACTTCCTGGAAATCCCAACTTGCTGAGACTCGTAAGGTATTCCCTACCACCAGGTCTGTGATGTACTGCCAGGATTTTATCTGCCGATGTGTCTGTAATGTATTTCCTATCCAAAATTAAGAATGGAAATCCAAATGCGTGATCTCCATGCCAGTGAGTGAATAGTATATGTTCTACCTGACCAGTGGAAATATTCGATCTTCTCAATTGAGCTAGAAGTGTTGGGGGGGCATCAATGAGTATCTTCTCATCCAGAATCGCTAATGCATGCATCCTTCCACTAGGACAGAAAGCATTCCCAGTGCCTAGGAAATCTACTCGTGCCACACATCCCGACACGGGCCCTATGACTTGACCCCATCGTTTCTAATTAAACCGTCATTTGCTTACACATTTGTTCATATATCTCACTTTACTCGGGGTAAATGAATACATTATGAGAATCTTCAAGAAAAGAGACAAGACATATTGTATTCGATTTGGGAGATTCCGGTTTGGAGTACAAGGCAGGGGACGCCCTTGGCGTAGTTCCAAGATGTCCTCCCGAGGAAGTGGAAGAAATCCTGAGAATTTGTGGATTCTCTGGTGAGGAAATAGTGGAAACCAACCTCGGAGATTGCTCTCTAAGAGACGCGCTAACAGATAGGTATGAGGTTCACAGAGTCTCGAAGAAGTGGATTAAGGGACTAGCAGAAAGGTCAGGGGGAGATGCCCCCAAGTCGGAAATAAGAATCGTCTCAAGAAAGAGATCCTCATCAGTCGATGGAGCGCTAATAGTTGACTGGTCGTCAAGCGGTGAGGGAGACGTTCCCGAGGGCTATGTTGAGATGGGGGAAATGGGCGATAACTCAGCAATACTTCTCCACGAACTTATCTCCGATAACGATGCGATGGAGGACTACATTTGGTCACGAGATTATGTCGATGCATTGGGGGATTTCGCTAGTTTCGGCTTCACTCCACAGCAACTATTGGAAGGAATGGACCGTTTGAAGCCGAGGCTGTATTCGATAGCCAGCAGCCCCGACTTCGAAGAGGGAACAGTCCATCTGACCGTAGCCATAGTGAGATACTCTCACCATGAAAGGGATCGGACAGGCCTTTGTACGGGGTTCATGGCAGACAGGTGTGAGACCAATACTACGGAAGTGGGAGTTTACATGTCTCCTACAAGATCTTTCGTTCTCCCAGAGGATGGTACAAAGGACATCATAATGGTAGGACCTGGGACTGGGATAGCCCCCTTCCGTGCATTCCTGCAACAGAGAGAGATAAACGGGGACTCAGGGAGAAATTGGCTTTTCTTCGGCGATTGGACCGAGGAGGGGGAGTATCTCTACAGGGATGAGATGGGCGATTGGAAAGATAGGGGAATAATATCGAAACATGATTTAGCATGGTCTAGACAAGGATCTGAGAAAGTATATGTCCAGCACTTGATGGAGAAAAATGGGGAGGAAATTTGGAACTGGATAGATGGAGGTGCATACTTCTATGTTTGTGGCGATAAACAGTATATGGCAAAAGACGTACACTCGACATTGATAGGAATATGCTCGGAGTTTGGCGGAATGAGTCCTGAAGATGCAAAGGATTTCGTAGAGACAGGATTAATGAAAACGGAGAAGAGGTATCTAAGGGACGTATATTGATAGCCGATTCACTCAAACGAGGATACACCTAGCAGTGAGTTGTGTTCCGGCGTGTGTTAGTCGCCAATCGAGGGGAGATAGCCCTCCGAGTTGTCCGTTCTTTGAGAGAATTGGGGATTGAATCAGTAGTTATCCATGGAAGAGAAGATCGGATGTCTCTCCCCGTTAGACTTGCCGATGAAGGTTTTTACATTCCAAGGGAAGACCCACTTGCTTCATATCTGGACATTGAGGCTATCGTTTCTGCAGCAAAAGAAGTTGGTGCCGATGCAGTACATCCTGGGTACGGATTTCTGTCGGAAAATGCTACATTTGCTCAGCTTCTATCAGAAGAAGGAATTACATTCATTGGTCCTTCGCCAGAGTCACTTAGACTTCTGGGAGACAAAATTGCTGCTAGAGAAGCCATGTCAAAGGCAGGAATACCTGTAGCAAAGGGAACGGAAGAACCCATAACGGACAATGAAGAGGCTTTGGAAATTGCATCAAAGATTGGATTTCCTTTAATGATCAAAGCCGCTTCTGGCGGAGGTGGGATTGGGATGCAGATAGTCCATGAAGAATCTGAATTCAAATCCGCCCTGAGATTATGTCAAGGTAGGGCTAAGTCTGCCTTCGGAGATAGCAGAGTTTTCATTGAGGAGTATGTAGATTCGGCAGAGCATATTGAATTCCAGGTTTTAGCGGATGGAAAACGTGCTATTCACTTCGGCGAACGCTTCTGCTCGATCCAAAGGCGACATCAGAAGATAATCGAGGAGGGGCCTTGGATTAGTGAGGAAGAAAGACAGGATATCGGATCTAAAGTAGTGGCTGGAGCTGAAGCCATAGGATACCGCGGACTAGCAACCTTTGAGTTTCTCAGGAATTCAAATGGCCAATTCTACTTCATGGAGGTTAATCCCAGAGTACAAGTTGAGCATACGGTGACTGAAATGTTGACCGGAGTCGACTTGGTATCGTTGGGAATAATTGTTTCTTCGGGGGCAGATCTGCCTCTGGAACAGAACGATGTTCAAATCCAGGGTCATGCAATACAGGCACGTATCAATGCCGAGAACCCATTCACTTTGGAACCATCACCAGGGAAGATTTGGGAATGCCATTGGCCAGGAGGACCAGGAATTAGAGTAGATACCCATGGTTTTTCTGGATATGAGATGCCTGAAGCATTCGATTCGCTGCTAGCAAAGATAATTTCTTGGGCCCCAGATAGGGAAAGGGCAATTGCAAGGTTGGACTCCGCACTTGAAGAGACCATTCTATTGGGTGTCGACTCACTGATACCCCTGCATAGAGCGATTTTAATCGATGAAGACTTCATGGAAAGAAAGATTACAACAGACTATCTGGAAACTCATGCAGATTTATTGGTCGGCGGTGGTTAGTTGGACTTGGTAATAGTCGGCAGTATGGGTTATGATGACATAGAAACTCCTGTTGCTACGGGGTCAGATATACTGGGAGGTTCCGCAGTTCATGCTGGGGTTTCAGCTTCCTTTCACCTTCCAAAGACTCCAGAAGGAATTTGTAGAGTTGGAATGGTTGCCCCAGTTGGAATGGATTTCTCAGATTCCCATCAAAGAAAACTAGAGGAATTGGGAATTGACTTCTCAGGAGTAGCCAAATTGCCAGGGAAAACATTTCGATGGTCAGGAAGATACTCGGGTTCAATGGACAATGTTGAGACAATTTCCACCGAGGTAAATGTTCTAGGAGACTTTTCTCCAGAAATTCCAGAACAATGGAGATCTCCTAGGGTTTTATTCTGTGCCAATACTCATCCGTCCTCCCAGGTATCCGTTCTGGATCAATGTCCAGAATCTGAGATTACGGCAATTGATACCTTCATGCTATGGATTGAGACAGAGTTTTCCGAACTTTCAACGGCTCTAAGGAAGTCAGACTTGGCCATTCTAAACGAAGAAGAAGTATGTGCAATATCCGGTGAAGAATTCTTCATGAATGCGATAGACCCGATTTTATCTGGAGCCTGCCTACATGGAGGCGAATCTGCAGGTAGAGGCCCTAGAGGTCTGGTAATCAAAAGAGGCTCTTCGGGGGTTTTCGCCCATCTGCCTTGCGGGATTATATCTCTACCATCATATCCACTTAGTGAACTGGTAGATCCTACTGGATGCGGAGACTCCTTTGCTGGAGCGCTATTAGCCCATATTTCTGGAAGGAAGGGTGTCATGAACGACCTAGAATCAATGAGGGCAGCAATGATCCATGCGACTGTTACTTCTTCGTTCACTATCCAGGGGCTAGGTACTGACAATCTCCAGGGATTGGAGAGGGGCCTTTACCATGCCCGAATGGATAGATATCGAAGGATTGTCGGACTCAGTTAGCCTAATCTTCTGAGTCCGGGCAGAGGATTTGGATCGTCTCTTGATGAAGTAGGTTTTAGTTGACTGAACTTCAATGAGTCATTCGGACCATCAATCGTTACTGCATTCTCGTTCCTTTCACCAGAAAGATTCCTAACAATAGAATCTAACTTATCCTTGGCAGTAGAAGAACCAATATTTGTATTTCTCATTGTTCGTATACGAGAAGTCAACTCAGCTTGATGATCCTGATCACTCCTCAATCTCATATGCTGCGAAGTCTGGAATCTTTCAGTCTCAATCTCTGAACTAGTCCTCTTCCCAGACACTCTCCCATCTAGAGAACTACTAGGACTCAAGAGTCTCGAAAGCCATCCTCCTCCGGACGAGCCTCTTCTACGGATGGATTTTGTCGTCCCGGTTCCAGACATTGTAGAAGCTAGTTTGTTCAGTGCTGGATAATCTTCTAAGTTTGTAGTCTGAATCCCTAACTCACTGGATCTGCGACTCCTCAATTCTTGCCTGGCTCTTGCTTTTCGAACAACACCGGCTCTACATTCCTGTCTCACTGCTTCATCAGTAGGTGGCGGAAGTAATGCTCCGGAGTAAGGCTCTGATGGAGCACCAAACTCTTCATGAGCTCGCTTAATCATTTGAGCGCTTGATTGCAGTTTATCGACTTCCTGAACAGCGACTACATCTCGATCAAAGTCGAATAACCCCATGTCGTTTCCTACACTTTCGGTACTTGCTTCACTGTCGAAAAGCCCACCTGGAGCAAACATGTCCAGGCCCTTGGCTGCATCTGAGAATGCCGTGTCTATCCTGTTATCAGAAATACTGGGTTCTTCCTTCTCCTGATACCAATTAGGAGCCTCTGTCACGCCCCAGGCTCTCTCGTAAGCATTCTGCTTCGTAGATGAACTGGACTGTTGGGATTGGCTCGCTTCTCTAATTTCACGCTCTCTGTCTTCTTCGGGTTCGGAAAAATCCACAACTGTGGGAAAACCGAAAAGATCAGACTTCTCTTCGGTACCAAATCCAGTTTCGGCTTGCAAATCTTCCTTCCTTTCCTGAGCAAGGTCCATCGGAGGGAAGTATTCAGGAAGAGAAACTTGTGACTGTTGGCCTAATTGACCAGTTGCATCCCTTATTGACGGAAAAACTGGAACCTCAGACTCAAGATTCTCTAGACCTAACAAAGCCTCCTCTATGGGGCTTCCATGTCGAACTCTATCTACGATTAGGCAAAGTTTCAGGAGGTTTGATTCACTTCCTGAAACTAAGTGCCTATCTCCCGAACCAGTTTCTATTGCTAGAATCGAGTAACGAGAAACTACATTTGCGAGAATAATTGATGCTCCAGTTCCAACCGCCAACCAACTAATCGGTGCAACAATTGTTGTGATGCCTAGATAAATCGCAATCAATCCCAGAAGTATCGATCCAGAGGGTAGCATAGGTATCTTCAGATGCCTCATTCTATCTATTGCACTCAAGTCGAGTCTTACTCCCTTTCCATCGAATCTTTCTATGGTTAGCTGTCGCTCGGTAATCAATGCGCAGAACTTCCCTCTCGCTCCGACTAAGTAGAGGCCACCGACTAACTCGGCACGCCTCTTCTCAGTCGGGCCCATAGGCCCGGCTAATCCCATCCGAGCCTTGAGCATCCAATCTAAGGTATAAGCACATGGTAAGTTATGAACTAAATTTGTATTAGTTCTGAGCCCTTCTAATTATGCCGAATTTCCATTAACGCATAGCATCTCTAGCTTCGGATGCTAACTCCCACATCTTTCTTTCATCATCGGTTTGAGGTTCAAATTGTGGAATCTCTACAGGTTTCATTGACTCATCAATTGCCACCATAAAGAAGAATCCCGAGCAGATCTCTTCACCAACCCAGTCAGATCGTGAAAGTCTACATGAGGTAACATGTGCCCCAACGGTCCTCGGTGAAGTCCAAACAACTCTCGCTGTTGTTCTAATAATATCTCCTTGGAATGCAGGCCTCTTGAATTTTAGAGCATCTACAGAGACAGTCACGAACACCTTGTGTGCAAACTTCGAGGCTACCATTCCTGCAGCAGTATCCATGATCGACATTAGTCTCCCCCCAAATAGCGTATTCAAGGCATTTGTATGGCCTGGAAATACCTCATCAAGAACTACAACCGGATCATTCGAGAATGGTGAATCATCCTCCATCAGATATCCACACAACACCATCTGCCTTGAATGCTCCAGTGTTTAGGGCACTCAAATACGAGTTTACCGCTTAATTCAATCGAGAGGTGTTACTCGGTCAAGCGTGGAAGTACCAGAACTTAGGTGGAAAACTTCAGTTTTTCAAGACCCTGATGGTGGTTCTGCGATCCTATGGCCATACCTGCCCTGCGTTAGGATGCCCATGAAGATGAGACCTAGGGAGTGGGATGCATTGGCTCTACTTTCGTCTTCAGACGAACTCATTTCTCTTAGAGAAGAGGAAGAACAGGACAAGGAGAGCCCGGGTGTTCATTTGGAATCTGCTACTGCGTCCGGCACTACATTAGGGATGCTAGTCCGCGACCTTTCCGAACTCCAATTAGAGGGGCCTGCAATCCCGGATCCCGAGAGGATCAGACTCCTTAGGCATGCAGAGAATTCTAGAGGGGGGATGCCAATCTATTCCATTGAACCCGGTATTGATGATCAAAAATGGGCAGATTGGCAATCTAGGTGGGCCGATGAGCAAGTAAGATTCAGAAATCTCATTGCTACATTTGGCAGGAATAGGAGATGGGCCAAGACACGAATAAAGGCAATCTCCAGAATCCAGAAACCTCCATTTGCAATTCCAAATGATTTGGGAGCCGCGGCAGCAGTATGTGCTGCATGGTGGGCAGAGGAATTCATATCCCTGACTCCTGAGCTCTCCAGAGAAAGGAATGAAAGATACGCATCAAGAATAAGGGGGGCAATCTCAAATTTAAGAGAAAGTGCAGATGGTGATTGGGGAGTCGGCGGGCCATCGCTGCTTATACCTGTTCAACAGTGCTATCTTCCCAGTCTAGAGGATAGCCTAATTGCCTGTGGGTCCGTGGAGATGAATGGGGAGTTCGCAGTGATCGAGCATCAAGACCCGCATGCACTAGTTGTCATAGATAAGGATGGCACTATTCTTATCCACGGGATCTCAAACCTAGAAGCCGCCTCGCTAATAGCAAAGGAAATCCTGCTTAGAATTGGTCTTTCAGAGAAGGGTCTAGCGCTAGAAAGTGGAGAGGTACTAGCCAGCTTCTCCATAGGGAGGGCTGTTCTTATCGGCTTGGCCGCTGAACGATTTAAGGATGCAGAGCACGATCTTAGATTGGATGCCCTCAGGATATCTGCAAAGAGGCACAATTGTACAGTTCTGTTATTCAACAATGGGAAGGGAATAGTGATGGGGCAGAATTCTCGCAAGGTTGCAGAGATGGCAGCTTCATACTGGGTCACAAGATTGAGTGAAGAAGGGGCTCTAGCGTGAGAAGATGCTTGAGAAAGGCAAGTGGGTCGGGCCGATTATCGATCAACACATGCATCTCGATAGGACAAATTTGTTCCTAGACGCAGTAGCCGATTTCTCTAGTTCTGGCGGAACAGGAATTATGCTTGTACACAAGCCTTCATTTTCACACTCTCTTCCAGTTGATTTAGAAGGCTATAGGGAGACCTATTCTGATACAATATCCATGGCAGATGAGGTTCGTAAAGAATTCGGATTGGGAGTTGGAGTTGTTCTCGGACCTCATCCTGTAGCATGGGAGAAGCAGATTCCTAAATTAGGAATTGAAGCATCATCAGAACTACATCTAGAAGCAGTTAGCTTGGCTCTAGAGTACATAGATTCAGGACATGCACACTGTCTTGGTGAGGTCGGGAGGCCACATTACCCAGTCGAAGAAGAAATTTGGGAAAGAGCAAATGATCTACTTCTGGAAATTCTCTCAATGGCATCTTCATCAAGAACGTCGGTCCAGCTCCATGTTGAGGAAAATGATGAGAAAACATACAGCGAATTAAGCCAATTATGTATGTCTTCAGGAATTTCATCTGAGAGGGCAATCAGGCACTTTGCCCCTCCAAATGTTAGCGCAGATTTCACTCACGGTCTATCAGCCACAGTTAACGTGGGCAAAGGGAGCATAGAAACCATCGTAGAGACGGCCAGAGAGGCAGCATCTCCATGGGGCATGGAAACTGACTTTCTAGACGACAATAGACGCCCAGGAGCGGTCCTAGGTCCGAAAACTGTCCCTAAAAGAACTCAGGAACTGTGTTCAAGCTTGCTTTCTGAAGGATGGAGTGAGAACGAAGTCGAATCTCTTCTGACAAAGGTTCACTCTGAATGGCCAGAATCACTCTACGGATTATGATGAAATCTAATCTTTGGAGTAAATATCAACACGCACCCAATTGTGAAAATAACTACTGACAAAACCAAGAAACTAAACTCGCCAAATGGGAACTCCACTACGGCAGACTCTACTCCCATCCTCCATAAAGGGCCATTTATTGGCAGAAATAGTACTACAAGTAAAATCCCAAACCTCTGCCTTAGAATCATACCCCATCGTGAGGGTATCTACTTTTGAATTTCCTCGGCCGACCGAATCCGTTTAGAGATGCCATACTCTCGGCCAATGTAAGCGCCTGTAGTGAAGGGGTTATCACAAGAGGTTTCCAACCTCTTGTCCCGGGTTCGAATCCCGGCGGGCGCACCATCACAAGGATTAGTTTAGTTTAATGACTGAAGCATTGAAACACCAGCCGCTTTTCGAAATGATATGAACTCAAGTGGAGGGGCTGAAGTCACTGGAGTGACATCAATCAGCAAGGACAACTCCGATCAGACGGACGATCGTCAGATAGTAGGAAGGAAGATCTGGAGAATATTCCCGTACGTTAAGAAATACTGGAAAAGTGCTGTCGGCGGAATAGCCGCGAACGCCGGAGCGCGGGCATTCGACTTGATCCCCTTCATCGCCATAGGAATGGCAGCCGACTATTACCAATCTGGAACCTTTACTAGTGAAAGAGTGGAGAGAATAATGACCTCAGATCTAATTCCAACTCTGGGCCCAATTGAATCCGAGGAGTTAGGCTTCGGATTATTGATTCTTTCATGCTTCACTTTCTTAGCAATATTTCAGGGCCTCAGCAACCAACTCTGGCAAGCGACCGCGTACAGGGCCCAGCATGACATTAGAATGGATGCGACTCAGTCACTGATGTCCATGGAGGCATCCTATTTCGAGACTAGGCAGACGGGAAATCTGATGTCCGTACTATCTGCTGATGTTGCACAATTGGAGGACATCATTTCGGATGCCAGTACCAGCATCATTAGAATTGCAATCACTTTTTCAACTGCTTTTGCGATAATGTTCTGGATGTCTCCCAAGCTTGCTGTGATTCTCTTCACGCCTCTAATCATCATAGTTCCCATGGTGGTTTGGTTCTCTACAAGGGTACAGCGCAAGTATCGAAAGCAGAGAGAGAGTACTGGGGGGATAGTAGCTATTCTGGAGAATGTTCTTTCTGGAATTACTGTCGTGCAGGCTTACAATGCAAAGGAGTTCGAGAGATCTAGGATTGACATTCAGAGTGGAAACTACAGAGACATGGCTATTCAGGCTGCATTTATCAGGAATCGATTCATTCCTGGCATATACGTAGTTGCAGGGATTTCCTTTGGCCTTCTGGTATCTGCAGGAGGCTGGATAATGGCATCAGAAGAGATTACTGTTGGCCAATTCGTCACCTTCTTACTAATTTCGACCAGAATGACAATGCCGATGTTTATCCTAGGGATGCTACTCAACCAATTACAGAAAGGCGAGGCTGCATCCAAGAGAGTATTCGCAATAATCGATTTAGAACCATCAATATTTGACAAAGAGGGAGCCGTCCCTCTGGAATCCCCAATCACCTCGATAAGATTCGAAACTGTCTCTTTCGCATATCCTTCTTCAGATTCCAATGTCCTAAACGACATCAACTTCTCTGCCACTTCTGGCGAATTCTTGGGAGTAATGGGCCATACCGGAGCGGGAAAGAGTACAATTCTGAAACTAGTTGAGCGATTCTACGAACCCCAGAGCGGACGCGTTCTAATCAATGGTACAGACATCAACGAGTTCCAGATAGAGTCAGTAAGGGCTAGGATAGGTTTCGTCTCTCAAGACCCATTCCTGTTTTTCGGAAGTATAAGGGACAATGTGGCCTATGCCCGCGATTGCTCGGATGAGGAGATCGATCACGCTTTAGACGCAGCAGGGGCTCTAGAGTTCGTCTCTCAACTCTCAGAAGGAATTGATACAATGGTAGGAGACAGGGGAGTCATGCTTTCTGGTGGTCAGAGGGCACGGATCAGTCTAGCAAGAGCCTTGCTCAATGATCCCGATTTGTTGATTCTCGATGAGGCAAGTGCGGCTTTAGATGCAGAAACGGAAAAGAGGATTCAAGAATCGTTATTCGGCAGCTCAAACGGTGGTAAGAAGAGAATTACAATTGCAGTCGCTCACAGACTAGCCACAATCAGAAATGCCGACGAGATCGTTGCCATGGTTGACGGCGCAATAGTTGAGAGGGGCACACACGAAGAACTGATTTCCAGTAAAAATGTCTACGCGTCTCAGTGGTCAATACAGACGGGGGAACTAGGTTCAGCGGAGGGCTGACCTTGTCTGGTTCTATTGAGTGGACAGATGTCAAGCCTGGCATGGTTGTAATGGGTTCTGCAAACCGGTCGATATTATTCGGGGGCATTGGACCAAGGCACGAGGTATCTATCGGATATCGTTTCAAAATCTCTAGAATTCCTGTTCCCTCGAGTGAGGCATTGAAGATCATTCAATCATCTGAGGCCGATATAGCCTCAGAGTCAGAATGGGAGCTTGCTAACTCTAGAGGCCTCCTATCTGCAGAAATCGGGTGTATCGAGGGACTAGAGGATAGACATCATGGCTACTGGGGAAAGATTTGCGACGGCCGACCTCACTACGGAGTGAATAGAGGTCTGCAGAATCTTAGACATTGGTCGAAGAGCGGACCAGTATCAATCCAACGCCCGACCCTTTCTGAGGCTGAAAAAACCGCATCTGTTCGCCTGGTAATTAGAGAAGATCCAGGCTGGTCGGATAATTCCCTCGCCATTCCAATCAGGAAGGACAACAAGCGAATCATACTTGAGGAGGCTCTAATTTCTCTTTTTTTGGGAGTGCTTCCCTCCTTCATATGGGCTTACTATAACGCAAGCGACGGATATCTTCGAGAGGGTTGGCTCAACCTAATAATCGGAGGAATCTTCTTCGGTCTTTTCACTTCTCTTTTTTGGAGACCCAAACAACCAACATGGCATATTAAATCTGGAAGAATGATCAAGAAATGAGGGAATGCTAGTTGCGTGCTCTGTCATCAATCTGTGAAGACGAACTTCCACTAGCCAAGGCAACTCTTGCTTTGTTGATTCCCACCCCATAATCCCATAATAGAATGAAAGAAATAATCGGAGACAAGAAAACGGTCGTTGCACTCTTGCTAGGCGATGGCCCTAGTGCTGCACCAATCCATGCTGTGATGTTGAATAAGGCTACCAGAGTGGGGAACTGGTGAACCATTGCTCTTTCAACTCCCATGGGCACTGAATCCGTGGAAATATCCCAAAATTCAGGCCAAGAAAGACCTCCGTTAAAGCATCCCCAAATGAAGGAAATAGCAGACATAGTAACAAGTATAGGAAATGAGGACACCATGCTGTGACTGAATCCCCATAGCTCAGGGTACCTACTTCCTGCCAATGTCCTGACAAGTCCGTAGTTCCGTATTTGCTTCCTTACTCTTTTGACCCCCCGTCTACGATGCCACATTATGGCACTACCATCAGACCAGAGTCGATATCCCGCCAACCTGATTCGATGATCCATCATTACATCCTCAGCCCCAATGGCTCCTGGATCAAATGAACCTACATCGACTAGAACTTCCCTTCTGTACGCGGAGTTCACTCCCGGTAGCTGCTCCACTTCCTCTAATTCCCCTATTGCCCTTTTCCCATAATTTGTACCAGCAGTTAGAAACTTATTACAAAAAGCGACGTCAATAACCCTCTGCCAGAAGTTTGACTCCCCTACTGGTGCAAAATTAGGACCCCCGACTCCTGCTACATCCGGCCTATCGAACCACTCCTCAAGCCTCTCAACCCAATCTTCTGGCACGAAAACGTCATCATCTGTAAAGAAAACAAGTTCTGACTCAGTCTCTTCGATTGCCACATTGCAAGCATCTGCTCTGTTACTAGCTCCTTTGTCATCAATATATCTGAATCCTCTACTCTCGGTCTCCACTCTTCCCTTGTCATCTCTTGGACCAACCACAACTACCTCCATATCGTCATATGTCTGATTGGCTAGTCCATCAAGAGTAATCGCCAACTCATCCGAGTTTCTAACCGTGGGTATGATCACGCAAACTCTACTTGGCACAAGAAACCGGGAGGGGCAGTGATTGATGAGTTCAATGGTCAGTCATTGACTATCCTTGGTGCAAGGAAGTAAGTCCATCTAGCCCCACCATCGTTGCTCATCCAAGTTAGCCTCAATGGATACTTCTCTTCAAACTCAAGAGAAACTTCGTTGGTGAATCCTCCGGCTAGTTTCTTAGTCAACTCCCCAAGATACTGTAGTGAATATGTTGAGTGTGTGGGGGAAGCGCAGACAAGTTCGCTCAACTCCCCAGATTCGAACTTCACATTTACTCCCTCGCCCGCCTCAACAGTTACCGAAACAGCTAGTTGATTCTTGTCCATGCTTAGGTCGACCTCTCCTCCAACGAACTTTGCAGCTCTCAGCGCTCTCGAAAGCTTCTCTGATCCAATTGTTGCCTTCGACTTGAACTCCAGATTTGGCTGATTAGGATTATCCATTGTGCTAGTGTCTATGCCTCTCAGAATCATCAGAACTTCACCCACTCTCACGTTAATGGCGCCCACCGCGTCATCATAATCCATCTCCACTAGGTCACTTGGTCCCGCTAGCGTTAGTAAATCGCGCATCTTCTGAAGATCTAGCCCTATCTCCACAGGCTCTACCTCGTATGTCTCGAAGCACTCATCGGCAATTGTTGCAGAAAGGAGGGCCACATGAGAACCGTCAACAACTGAAATGCTGAGGCCCTTTTCACCCCAAACCAACTTTGCTTCTGATGTTAGAACTGAAAGGATATCTACGATTTCTCTCATTAGTTGCTGCTTGGCTGTAATTCTTAGCACGTGTCCACCCCGATTTATTCTCTAACTGCCGGAGGCTCTTGATGATTATTGGCCCAAAGCCTGCGCAATTACTGGTACTCCCTCCAACGATGGCCGCATTCTTCGCAAGTGCATATCTTTGTCTCTGGTTCGTCTGAAGACCTGGTCTGCCTGAGCTCAACGTACGCTCTATCCCCGTCACATTTTGGGCACAGGTAGTCTCCCACTCTCAGAGTCCCTCTAGGGCCGTCTTCTTCCACAACCTCCGTAAGATGCTTGAGTGACTTCGAGTCTGTAGAAGCCATAGTCTTGGAAAGATCGATAGTTTCCCCAGTCATTGGATCTGTAAATTCAGCACCTTTGCCCTCTTCTCCAGAAAGGGGCCCCTCATACCCGC
>LUSA01000041.1:33224-49522 GCA_001629235.1 Marine group II euryarchaeote REDSEA-S43_B8
CACTTAATCCAACCCCGCTCATCAGGATAACTAAGTGCACCACATTTCGGACAAAACATCTCTCTCACCATTGTCCTATAAACGAGAACCGAGCATGGCTGAACCTCCCGACTATTCAACTATTCGTCTAAAATATTGGAATACCCGCACCGTTCAAGCCACTGTACCCATTGGGACTCCTATGAGAATCCACTACGATTGGAGATTGGCAAGGGTCGTGGATGATGAAGGGAATATCGTGGATGAGTTGGAATGGGACGGTCCAATCACACCTACTAGCCTGTCAAAACGCCTCAAGATAATCCAAGGAGGTAGAAATCTTCCAGAGGTCTCAACCCTATCCGAGCGTTTTCCAAATGCAATCATCGATGAAATGGGTGCGTTATCGGACCCGCATTGGCCCGAGATTGGAGATTTGGAGAAAGTCTTCCAGAAGGCAACTTTGGAATTAGCGAAAATGGGTGTCGCAGACTCATCGGGAGATTTGGATAGGAGACTAGACATGCTTGTATCAGCAGCACAGGAGCTTAGATCATCCTGGACAACCTCCGAGGCTCGTTGTGTGGAATGGTCGGGCTTGTTCATCACTGAGGCAAATCTTGACTCTCAGAGGAATGACATTCCAGTAGCCATATCTTCCTCAAGAACAATCTCCGAAGCCTCAGAAAAGCTAGGTGTAAATCCTCCGAAGCACCTTCCTTCAGATTTAGAATGGTCTTCTATGTTCTCCCACGCCAATACCGTGACAAGGTCATCAGAAATTCTAGACCAAATTGAGAATGCAATTAGAGAAATTGCGAACATCCATGCACCCTCTCTCAGCGCACTTCTCGGTCCTATTTCGGCGGCCAAACTGATATCTCTAGCAGGAGGAAGGGAGAGACTAGCACGAATGCCTTCGGGCTCACTACAGGTTCTGGGTGCGCATGCAGCAATGTCGGCACACAGGAGAGGGGCCCCTCCGCCAAAGCATGGAGCAGTTCTATTTTCAATGCCGCAAGTAAGTCGTTCACCCAGATGGGTCAGAGGAAAGATTGCACGATATCTTGCCGGAAAGGCCAGCATAGCAGTTCGAGTCGACCATTTTGAAGGTGAGAGATGGGACGAATCCAAAATAGAGGAAATTAACTCTGAGATTGAGGCTATTAAGGATAAGTTCCCAAGGCCTCCGAAGAGGAGGGTATGATTTGCCAAAGTCAATGCCAATCTGCTGGGGCGTCAGAAAGGAGGGAAGGACTCTTTGGACAAGGAATGCTGTCAAGGGGAAATCGGTCAGAGGGGAACGTAGGAAGAGGGATGGGAAGATAGAATGGAGAAGGTGGGACCCTACTAAGTCCAAGGTAGCAGCAGCCCTTCTAAGGACATCATCCGAACCATCTTCGATTCTCCCAAGTCCAGGCTCAACATGCCTCTATCTCGGAGCATCTAGCGGAGGGACTGTTAGCCATATTCACGATTTCGTGTGCGGAGCAGAAAATCACCATGGAGGGCAGGTCGTAGCAGTGGAGATATCTCCCAGGATGTCACGTGATCTGATTTCCCTCTCAGAATCTCGTCCCGGGATGGTCCCAGTTCTTGGTGACGCAAGGAAAAGCAGGGTAATCGCTCCATTCATCAGGTCTAAGGCAGATTGGATTCACCAGGATCTCAGTATTGCCGACCAGGCAGAGACCTTCGTAAAGATGGCTATGAATTTCCTTATTCCAGGCGGAGTAGGTCTTCTAAGCCTAAAAGCAGCTAGCGAGAGGTCTTCGGAAGGTGATGACAATGCTAGATTTCACAATGCAGAGATAATTCTGAAGAACTCAGAACTCTCACTATTGGAGAGGATCGACCTTCGAGGTCTAGAGGAGCAACCCGTTCTGTTCGTCTGTGAATTAAGCCTCGGCGGCGAAAATTAGTGCAAACAATCCTAGAAGAGTACAACTAGAACGAATAAACCAATGCCTATCCAGGAAATGATTTGAGCAGCCTTCGCCATTCCCTGATCCGGATGTCCTGGATACTGGGTGGTAGTAGCTAGAGCACCATTAGCTACTATCAGGCCGGGAAGCGCAGTACAAATCGAGCACATCAAAATCCCCAATATGGAAAGGACTAGAGCAAGTACTGCATTGGTCGTTGGGAAAATCGCTCCCGGACCCCCATATTGCCCTCCCTGGACATAGATTTGCTGAGGAGCCTCTTTTGTTACGTTAGGACTCCCTTCGAGAACGACTTCTGACTCAGGCTTATCCTCTGATGAGACCCAATCAGGGACTTCACCCTCCTCCATGAAACCACAAAGTGGGATTATCAATTAACTCTGCCTATCTAAGAAAGGTAATGGCCTAACCATCTCAGCCTTCACACATGCCCGAGTTACCAGAGGTGGAAACGGTCCGGCTTGGTCTCGAGAGACACTTATTGGGTAGGAAAATTTCTTCAGTAGAACTTCGAAGAAGTGATTTGAGATTCCCCTTTCCGAGTAATTTCGAAACCTCACTCATTGGAAGAGTCGTAGAATCGGTGGAACGTCGTGCGAAGTACCTCCTAATCCGACTAGACGGAGGTATGACTTGGCTCTGTCATTTGGGAATGAGTGGCAGGTGGACGCTGATTGGCGACGGAGTGGTTGGGAGGCCGGGCAAGTTCTCTAGCGGGGCACCTCTAGGTAGCGGTGACGGACCTCACGATTGGGTAGTGATCCACCTGGATAGTGGGACGAAGGCAGTCTACTCGGACCATCGTAGGTTTGGATTCATGGACTGCTTCCCCACTTCACAACAAGAAAAAAACAAACTTCTCTCGGATTTGGGTCCGGAGCCTACTCCCGACCAATTAGTTCCACAGGATCTCGCCGAAGGACTGAGAGGTAGGAAAATGCCAATCAAATCAGCTCTCTTGGATCAGAGAATCATCGCTGGCCTGGGGAACATCTACGTCTGTGAGATACTTCACCGAGCAGGAGTTTCTCCAAGAAGAAAGGCAAGCAGTGTCGCTGGATTATCTGGGATCTCCAGAAGAGTCGAGAGAATCACAGCGGCAACACACGATGTCATCACGGAGGCCATAGACGCCGGGGGCTCCACTCTGCAAGATTTTAGAGGAGTAGATGGAGATGAGGCTATGGGCTATTTCATTCACAACTTCCTAGTTTATGGAAGGGAAGATAAGGAGTGTCTGAAGGAAGGTTGCTCTGGTTCGATAAGAAGAATAGTTCAGTCTAATAGATCCACCTTCTACTGCTCGTCCTGCCAACGTTGATGGACGTCCTATCTACATTTTACCTCATGTCCGACCAATCCGATATGAATGCAAAACTGATTACTGAGTTCATTGGAACCTTTTTCCTCTGCTTGACAATCTGTGTAGCCGGAGTGTTCGGTCTGTCCGGTCAAAACGCTCCTTTCGCTATAGCAGGCACTCTGATGGTTATGATATATGCCGGTGCTCACATTTCCGGTGCCCACTACAATCCTGCAGTCACCATCTCGATCTGGATTAGGGGGGCATGTGAGAAATCGGAAGTAGTGCCCTATGCCCTCTCTCAACTCGCAGCAGGATTACTAGCGGCCCTCATTGCTGCGAATCTGATTGTTACCGGTAGTATCTCTGAGGATTACCCAATTGAGATGTTCGAACCTTCGGGTATGGAGACCTCAATCATTGTATCCGAGATACTTTTCACCTTCGCACTAGTTTTCGTAATCCTCAATGTGGCAACCTCAGAATCCAATGAAGGAAACGGATACTACGGTGCTGCCATTGCATTGGTAGTCCTAGCCGGGGCTCTAACTGTAGGAGGCATATCTCTGGCTTCATTCAACCCGGCAGTCTCGCTCTCTCTGGTAGTGGTTGGGAAAATGGCTGCTGCAGACCTATGGCTGCATTTGGTACCTCAGTTGTTTGGAGCCGGGGCAGCATCTTTGGTTTTCAAGTGGAATACCTAGTCTAACTGCTGAGACATCTCTATCCCTCTAACTAGTGCCATTAGTATCTCATTCCTAGGTGTAGGCACTCCAACCTCCTCTCCCTTAGAAATCACGGCACCACAAAGGACATCTATCTCGGTCTTTCTTCCAGCCATGAGGTCCTGAAGCATAGAAACTCTATTCTCGGCAGTTGATTCGACCACCCTCCTTAGATAACTCTCAGAGTCGGAATCTCCTAGATCTACTCCCGATGCCTTGGCGACAGCCTCAGCCTCTCTCATAGCCTCAATTGCCTGATGCCACAATTCTGGAACCTCTGCCAAGGCCCCATTCCTGACACCTGCAATAGCACAGATTGGATTAATTGCTACATTTATCATCAGCTTCCTCCAAATTTCTCTCTCGATATCAATCGACCAATTAGGTGACAGTCCCCCTTCATCAAGCAATGAAATGAATTCAGTAGCAATAGAATTCGGCTCGGAGGAATTAATTGAACCTAGAGAAATTGACCCTCTCCCTGTCCAGTGGACAGCACCGGCTCCATCTCTCCAAGCGGAGTGAGTGGTAGTTCCCCCTAGTACTCGCTCCCAACCGACCCTGCTGGCAATGATTCCTGAATTTCCAAGTCCGTTCTGAATGCTGATTACTAATGCGTCTTGTTTAATCAGATCTTCAGCGATAGAAGCTAATTGGGGAGTTGAACCAGACTTGCCAGAGACAACTGCCACATCACAAGTTCCGCACATTTTCTCCTCCATGGGGCCCTTCTCACTATCGATAATCTCGAAACGTTCTCCTGGAATCATTTCCACAGATCCCTCCGGAGTGAATAGAGTCAGCCCCTCCAGTAAATCTCTAGCAGTCCGTCCTCTAGAAACACAAACGAGTTCAGCATTGGTATCGGATAGACATCCTGCGAGCACACCGCCGATAGCTCCAGTCCCAAGAATAGCAATCTTCACTCGCAACCCTCCGATGGACATCTTGCCGAAAGGTGTACAACGACTCCTGAATCGTCCGCAGTTACCCATAAAGCCCGTTCTAGAGTAGAACTACCATTTGCTACAGACTCGACGAAAGACGAACCTCCGGCGTCAATCCAGTCTCCAATGCTTACTTCCCAGATTCCAGACTGTGGGGAGTCGCCATGCCACTCCAAAGACAGCCCAACCCTCTCCGATTCTCTGTTGAAAATATGGAAAGAATCTGCCTCAATCCTCTGATTGAGGCCAATCGCCGAGAGTCCTCCATTAGAACCTATCGAACCATTCCCGCTCAGATTCCCTTCAAGCCTGATCGAGGAGAAGTTGCCCATCTCTACTGACCAGTTCTCCCCAGTGTCCACTTGTGCCGCAATCTCGCTAGATGGGCAGAAAGGGGATCCTCTATCGGAGTGGGAGAGCATATCTCCGCTGGAAACGATGCCAGTAGGAATTTTCCATTGCCCATCCATAACCTGTATAGATGGCTCAGAGCCATCAATTGAAATCAGCCATGGCCCCTCGGTCGAGTTCTCCCTCTCAAGGAAAACAACAGGGCCAAAGGATCTGCCCTGCGAATCAAAAGCCTCCGAGCTCTGAATCGCGCCACTGTTTCCTCTAAGGCACAACTCTTGGATTCCTGAAGTTAGATTACTCCCGTTAATAGTCTCCCAATAGGCTCCCTCGACGAAAATATCCCCTCCATCTCCAGCATCAAAATCAGTACAAATTATCGGTTTGTCAAATCCTCCAGAAAGACTCCAGAACGGGCCAATCAAACCCTGGCTAGAAAACTCATGAAGCAAGATCTCATGCTCTACCTCGAAGCCCGAGACTTCGACTAGTACCTTTAGCAGGTGATTCGAGAAATTCCCCTCTGGAGGGGTAATGGAGATATCTACGACACTAGTCTCAGACTGCGTAACTCCATCGAATCGACAGGTGTCTTGAAAATCAGAACAATCGGTGCTGAGAACCCACTCCTGAGATCGGGACCCCTCAATCCTCATCTGAAGCCATCCGGATACAGGCATCACCCCTTCCGGCTCCAAATTCAGCGAAATTACTTGCAACCCACCTCCGGAGAACTCTACCTCTTCTGGCCACTCTTCAGTAGAAATCCCCGCAATGTAGTCCTCCATCTCGTAGGAGGGAACAGATCCCGGCAGCCCCGCCAGGAGTATCACACTCGCTACAGCCACGAAGCGACTCTTGAACCTCTCATCTAACCCAGATTGTTCGTCAAGGACGATTGGCTGAGGGAGACTATCCGGATTGAAACGCTGCCATGCAGCCACGAAGGCAAGGAAAACCCATGGGGTCCATTTGGCTGTGGCGAAAACCACTACCATGAAGAAGAGCACAATTAGGAATACCGATGTCTGGGTACTCCCGCTCCTCATTTCCGCTGGACCAATAATTGCATGGAGAAGCCTATCTCCTGGTAGGCCTGGTATGGGGAGCATCATTATCCAACCGATCAAGGAAAGTCCTACTCCAGAAATACCGATTGGGTGTAACCATTGGAGACGAATTTCCAGATGTTCCCCCAACAAAGAATCGGCTAGATATCCAGAAATCAGACTAGTCTCGAAGATAGTGGGGGGTCCCGTTAGTTGGGGGGGGCTACTTGGAGTGAGAATTAGCCCGACTACTGTGAGAAAACTTCCAGCCGTAAACAGGACAAGTGGAACTGCCAACTCGATAGATCCCAACGCCCTTCTGGATGGAATTGGGACCATATCGAGCTTCCTCTGCCCAATCGCCCCAACAATTCCGAATGGCCACCATGTAGGAATTGGAAATACGATTGGGGCAATATGTCCTATTTCTATCCCGAATCTCCTTGCGATAAGAACCCTGCAATAGCTAGCTATGGATAGGGTAACTAATATTGGTAGTGTGAAGAAAATTAGCGAATTCATAATTTCGCCATTTCCCGATGAATTACTATCATATCCGTATTCAGAAACCCAATGTGATCCTGCCATGGTTAGGAAAACTGACATGACTGCCCACATCAGCAAACTCTGGTAATTTCCCATCACATTGCTTCCTTGAGGAATCCTTGAGATGATCAGAACAGGGGGGTTCGTCTCTTCTAGTGATCCAACCAATCCCATTGTGTCAAGGTGTGAATTGAGTTCTTCCAGCTGTTTACTAACATCCTTCCCGTCTAAACCTCTGACCTCCCATGAATTGGGATAACTGCCCTCGTTACCTAGTTCGAAGAATCTAGAGGATATTACCTCGAGAAGTTCTCTGGTGCCCCAGGTCTCAGTGTCAATCAAAATCTCCTCTGGCATGATGCTCACTCCCTGACCATCCCCGCGGGATGTCAGATTTTACCCCTGCTCTTTGATAATCACTTGTTTTTGAAGCGCTTGAGGCGGAAAGTCTCCTCTCTCTCCATCTCTTCAAGCCTTAGTTGGATGAAAGTCTGAGCCTCTTTCATCTCAGGAATTACCTTGAACTCGAGAGCATTAACCCTTCTTTTAGTAGCTTCAATTTCTTCTAGAAGCCTCTTCAGAGTGGCCTCCATCTCAGCTGCCTTTACTACCTTCTCAACAAGTAGCGAGTAGGCGTCCGCCGCCTCGTCAATGTAGGGAGAACCTCCAACCATCCCCAGTCCCCTATCCTCGACCGATAGTTTGAGGTTCTGTCCCTCGACCTTTGGAACAACTACGCCCATTATATTCCTCTTTGAGACCTGCACTTCTGGATGCTTCGACGAGGCTATGGCTGCGCTCTTTACTGCCAATCCACCCTCTATCGATGAGGCTAGATTGATTGCTTGCAGTGCATCTCTGTATGTCCCCACTAGTCCCTCTCTGGCCTCGATCATTTCTGAGAGCAGAGTTCTGAATTCGTGGAATAGGCCATCCCTCTTCATCTTCAGAAGGTTGTATCCCGTGGAGGTCTGCTTTATCCTGCGCTTCAGGTTGATAAGCTCGGACCTGGTAGGCTTGATGTCTAGGGCCATTCACTCAACTCCTTACTTCGGTTACTCTTCTTCTCCCTTCTTTTCACCGGGATGGTACTTATCGATCCACTTCTGATCCAGTCTTACAAGGAACTTTGTGTCGATGTTTGACAGTAGGTTCCAAGCTAGGTCTAGAGTTCCCTCGTCTATCGATCTGTCCTCGTCTCTGCTCTGCCTGAGGAACTTATCTTCGAAGATATCTGCGAACTTGAGAAGTTGAAGATCCCTCTCGTTTAGAGCATCCTCTCCGACAATTGCTACCAGCCCTCTCAATTCCTTTCCTTGAGCGTAGGCTGCGTAGAGCTGGTCAGATACTGACTTGTGATCCTCTCTGGTTTTACCAGGCCCTATCCCTGCATTCATCAATCTGCTTAGAGATGGAAGAACGTTGATGGGGGGGTAGATTCCTTTCTGATGAAGCTCCCTAGAGATGACTATCTGGCCCTCTGTGATGTATCCGGAGAGATCTGGAATCGGGTGAGTGATATCGTCACCAGGCATAGTTAGGATAGGGAACTGCGTGATTGAACCCTTCTTCCCTTTGACCAGTCCCGCTCTCTCGTAAAGCATCGCCAGATCCGTGTACATGTAACCTGGGTAACCCCTCCTTCCAGGAACTTCTTCTCTAGCAGCCCCGATTTGCCTCAATGATTCACAGTAGTTTGTCATATCCGTGTATATCACCAGCACGTGATAGTCATGTTCGAATGCTAGGTACTCAGCAGCGGTGAGTGCCAGACGAGGAGTGATCAGCCTCTCGACTGCCGGATCGTCAGCCAGGTTTACGAATAGCGCCGCATTCTCGAGTGCCCCAGTCCTCTCTAGGTCGTGTACGAAGAAGTTGTACTCTTCTGCGGTAATTCCCATTGCGCAGAAAACTACGACGAAGTCATCGTCGCTACCAACTAGTTTGGCTTGTCTTGCGATTTGCAAAGCGATGTCGTTGTGAGGCAGTCCGCTTGCACTGAAGATCGGAAGTTTCTGACCTCTGACAAGAGATGTACAAGCGTCAATCGCTGAAATTCCTGTCTGTATGAATGACTCCGGACTCTGCCTCGAATAGGGATTTATTGCGGCCCCGATAATGTCGGCCATATCATCAGCAACGATTTCTGGGCCCCCATCTCTGGGCCTCCCAGCACCATCTAGAATCCTACCAATCAGTCCCTTGCTCACGGGGAGCTTGAATACATCACCAAGGAACTTAACACCTGTCTGCCTGTCCACAGATGCAGTACCTTCGAAGACCTGTACAATGACTTGGTCATCGGATGTGTCTAGAACCTGTCCGTTTTTGATTGATCCATCACTGAGCCTCAGTTGTACAATCTCGTTATACGAAACAGGCTCGGTTTTGTTTAGGAACACAAGAGGCCCCTTTACGTCTGTAATTGTTCTGTACTCTTTTCCACTCATATTATCACCTCAGTTTTCCTCCATGCTAGCAGCAATCTGCTTGCTCATCTCCGCAACCAGGCCCTCTATTCTACCGTCATAACCTTCTTCGAATCTCCCTCTCATCAGGTCGGTCCTAGCAGGAACGTTAACCACGTCTTCGAGTTGTGCGCCTCCAGCAATTGCCTTCTTCCCTTCTTCTTGGAAGTTCAGTATTGCTTTAGCCATGTCATATTGTAGCTTCAGATCGCTGTACGTATCCACATCATGGAAGGCGTTCTGCTGAAGGAAGAACTCCCTAATCATCCTCGCAACTTCTAGTGTCAGTTGCTGATCTATTGGTAGGGCATCGGACCCTACAAGCTGGACAATCTCTTGCAATTCAGCTTCGATTTGGAGTAGAGTGCTTATCTCGGTCCTAACCTCAGGGAAGTCGGTTGCAATGTTGTCCCTATACCATTGGTCCAGGGCTTGTGGGTACAAGCTGTAGGAACTAAGCCAGTTTATCGCAGGGAAGTGCCGTTGCCTGGCAAGCCCAGCGTCCAGTCCCCAGAACACCTTGACAATCCTGAGAGTTCCTTGGCTGACTGGCTCTGAGATGTCCCCACCTGGGGGGGAAACAGCTCCGATTACCGACACTGAACCATCCTCTCCGGACAATGTCTCAACCCTTCCCGCTCTCTCGTAAAACTCAGCCAGTCTACTTGAGAGGTATGCTGGATAACCCTCCTCTCCTGGCATCTCCTCAAGCCTCGATGAAATCTCTCTCATAGCCTCAGCCCACCTACTAGTCGAGTCAGCCATTAGAGCCACGTTGTAACCCATATCTCGGAAGTACTCTGCGATAGTCACTCCCGTGTAAACGGATGCCTCCCTTGCTGCGACTGGCATGTTCGAAGTATTTGCAATCATCACAGTTCTGTTCATCAGAGGCTTGTTCGTATTGGGATCAATTAGGTGAGGGAACTCGTCGAGGACCTCGGTCATTTCATTTCCGCGTTCCCCACATCCGATGTACACCACTATCTGAGCGTCGGACCACTTTGCGAGTTGCTGTTGTGTGACGGTCTTTCCGGACCCGAAAGGCCCAGGGATTCCTGCAGTCCCACCCTTGGCAAGGGGGAAGAGGAAGTCCAGTATTCTCTGTCCCGTCATGAGGGGTACGTCAGGCGCGTATTTCTGTACGAATGGTCGAGGGTGCCTTACTGGCCACTCCTGCATCATCGCTATTTCAGACCCATCTTCCAGCTTGCATACCGTCTGGGTGATATTGAACGAACCGGACTCAATGGTTTTCACGACTCCCTCCTTTCCGGGCGGTACCATGACTCTGTGTTCAATAGTCTCAGTTTCTTGGACTGTACCTATCACATGTCCTGCCGATAACTCGTCTCCTACTTTGACCGTGGGAACGAACTCCCATTCCTTAGTCAGGTCGAGTCCGTCCGCATCGACACCTCTGGTGATGAAAACGCCCATTGTCTCCTCTAGTTTGGGAAGAGGCCTCTGAATCCCATCGTATATCTGGGTCAATAGTCCCGGTCCTAGTTGTACTGACAGAGTCTGCCCAGTCCTGATAACAGGCTCTCCCGGTTCAATCCCTGATGTCTCTTCGTAGACTTGGATTACCGATTGTTCTCCGTGTAGCTCAATTACTTCTCCCATCAATCCTTCATTCCCGACTCGCACAACCTCATACATCCTCGGGGCAATGCCCGTGGCGGTCACAACTGGTCCGGAAATCCGGTATATCACTCCATTTTCTGTACTCATTTTTTTTCACTTCCATTATTTTTGAATCTATTTCCAAAGGTCAACACCGAGTGCCGATTTGATGGACTCTCGGAGTGTGTTATCCTCCTCGGTCCCTATGCCCAGAACTGTGGGCGTCACGCTTTCCGATAGCTGCACTCTTAGCCTCTCGGGAAGCCTCACTAGATCGAAGTTGTCAACCACGACAACTCCGATTTCCTCTTGACCCAAAAGATCACGAAGAAGCTCCGCAAGCTCCTCGTCATCCGATGGATTGTACAGATTTTTTACACCTGCAAGCTGGAACCCTAGTGTAAATTCCAACTGTCCTACCACTGCAATCTCCATTTTTTCACCTCAGTAGTCCATGTGTGCCTCTAGCACTTCTTTGGGAAGTCCCACAGCTTTCCCGCGCACTAGTAATCGAAGATTTCTGACTTCTAGCGCTTTCTTCTCGATGTAGTGAATTATGGGGAACGCCGAAATCGGACTTAGATGCGAAAATCTCCTTAGAACCGCATGTCTCTGATGGGAGAGAAGCTCCGCGTACGGATCCAGGCTGCCAAGTCTTTCCGAATCTGCCCTGGCCTCATCAAAACCAGTGTCATCAAAAGAGCTACTCCTACGAAGTACATCGATTAATTCTTCATCGGTCTCTGTCATACAGGCTTGCTTCATTGTGGCAGCGTCAATCTTCCCACCAGGAATTATCATTGCCTGCCGCTGTTCTGAAGTCATCCCCATGCGTATCGATCTGAACTCATTGATAACGTTCCGATGATCGATCTCCATTCTCAGATACTTCAGTAGCTGGGGGCTTCCTTCCTTGTCCTTTACAGCCCTCAGCGCATCAGCGAAATATTGCATGTCTAACGCGTTTTCCATTACCTCAAGAGTCGACTCCGCATCGAGCTTGGCTAGAGTTTGTCCCCATGGAGTTCCCGCCATAGCCTCGACCGCCTCATCAAGGCCCTCCGTATTCTTCACGATGGTCAACCACGTTGCGTTTCGAGGATTCTCAGAGGGCAATATCTGACTTTCTATCATCTCGTCGGACGCACCTCCATTGACAGCTCTCAGAACCGTCTTAGCCTTCTCGTAGTCGAATCTTTCAACATATATCGCAACAATAGACTTCAGTTTGCCTTGGCAGAATCTTAGTACCTCTGCGAGGTCATTGTCTAGATTGTGGAAAAGAGCGGCTTCTACAGCGTCGGCCCCGCTCATTCTGGACGCATACAGGTCCATTTCCGTTCTATACCCCATCTCCCCTATGCTTGCGCCGATTGAGTCGGTTCCTTGTTGTACTAACTGCCGCATTCTAGTCTGATCGATTAGGGACGCCTTTCGTGCCTTGGCTCTGGCAGATGCGTTATACACATTCGATCTGCCACTTTGCGCCCTGACCATTTAACCACCTCACTCGTTGAAAAGTATCCCGTTTATCTCGCCCAGAGTATTTTTCCATGCCTCTTCTAGCATCATATCGAATCTGAAGTCCAGCATAGTTGAACCGTCCTTAGATTCGAGAACGAATCCCCCCAGTCCCTCTATGTCTTCTCCCATCTTGAACCCGCTTTTGGAAAGTGCAGCCCTGTCTGTTTTGACAGGTCTCATCACCACATCTGCTTTGGTGTCAGATGCCTCTTTTACGAGGGAGTCCAGTATCTTCTTCCTGCCAGCCAACTTAGGTGAGCTAACCTCTTCCTTGGCCGCTTCCCAGGTAAATTCTAACTCCTCCCTTCTAGCAATGAGGGCCCTTTTTTGGTTCGCTTGCCTAGCCGAGGCAACTACCTCGACGGAGATTTGCTCACTTTCTCTTTCTGCCTTGGAAGATGCCATCGAGGAAGTTTGAGTAGCCTCACTTCTAGCTTCTTCTTCAATCCTCTTTGCTTCCGCTCTCGCCTCGTCTAGAATCGACTCCGCTTCCTCCTTTGCTTGTTTAGTGATCTCGGCTGCAAGTGTTTCAAGCGACATGTAACTATCCTCCTGTTTTCTCTTTCCGTCTTCTCAAAGCAGGAATATCGCTAGGAAGCCGAATAGTACGATTGTTTCTGTCAGAGCAGTGAAAATCAGTCCGTATGTGAACTTCTTCTCATCTTCAGCAATCATTCCAACTGCTGCTGCGCCGATCGGTCCTTGGCTAAGCCCAGTTCCAATTCCGGCAAGGCCCAGTGCAAGACCGGCCCCAATCATCTTGTACGCATTTTCTGTGTTCTGGTTGTCTGCTGCTTCTTGCGCCTGTACGCCGCTGGCCACCATTACTAGCGCCAACAGAACCATCAGTATGCTCATTCCTCTCATCATTTTTTTGTCATTCATTTTTTCTCCTCCTTTTTTCAAGCTATATGCTGGAATCTAATAATCGCCCTCCACGAACTTTGATTTTGTCCCGAAGGGATCGAACGCTTCACCGCTAGAGTCGTAATACTGCCTCATCCACTCTACGAAATGGAGCCTTGCAGCGTGGATATTTGGACTAAACAAGCCGAGTACGAGAGCGAAAGTCTGACCTAAAATCCAACCGATTACCAATAACACTGCAATCAAAGGGTCTGCAAAGTCAATTTTGGTAAACAGATTCACATTTGCAGTTTCAGCAATCTTTACCCCTACTGCACCAACAGCGAACAGTCTTACGTATGAAATTACGGACGGCATCATTCCTACTGCCTCAATGGGTGCCAATCCGACATTAATCGGGAATGGAACTCCGTGATACCGGTACAATGTCCACATGAGCATGAGTACGGATGAACCCGCAATAGCGGCGCCAGAGTTCATCATATCTGTACTCCCTGGCCCAATGTAACCGTAAGCGAACAGGAAGCCACCCAACAGCAGCAGCATCCAAGTCCCCTTTTCGAAGAAAGCACAGACTAGGCCGAAACCCCCGTGGCCATTTCCGTAGAGAAGAATATCCCTGAATCCAATTGCGAGACCGATGAAGATGTGGATGACGCCCAGGTAGATGGTTAGTAGTATCAAGTGCTCTAGGTTACCTCCATCGTCTACGGGCGTAACTCGGTGGAATGGGTAGGTAAGTGAAGCACCAAACAGCGCGGGAGTCTCATAGTGTATTCTTCCTCCGTTCGGGTATAGCGCCGTCATCCAAGACACCCATGAGGGCAAGTCTCCCTTTTCCAGCATGTAGGCGTCCTTGAAGCAATGGCCATCGTGCCAATGGTAACTACATGCTGCTTCAGTAGCGTATTTCGTCTCGATATGAGGCAAGAACTCGAAGCCTGCAAACTCTCCGTAAATGTATCCGAATACCAGGGTTCCCAAGCCAATGTAAGTCAGGAACTTCCCCCCGAGCATGACCATTTCGTTGGTTCCCGATCTCATAATCAGGAATGATCCTAGGGCTATTGTGGCGAGCCCATAGGCCATATCGCCCAACATCATTCCGAAGAATAACGGATAGGAAATCAGCATGAACACGGTGGGGTCTATTCTCCCATATGCCGGCCTGCCTACAGCGTCAGTCAGCAGTTCCATTGGTCTAGATGAACTTCTTTCTTGGTAGGAAATCGGAGGCATCTGCTGGGAGTGGTGGTGGTCTGAGTGCCCATGTCCTCCGCCTCCTGCCTCCATCTCAAAAGGAGCAATTTCGACGTGCAAACAGGAGTCTTTCAACGCTCTTTCTATCTCATCTGCTCTCCTCATCTCCAGCCAACCGTCGATTACGAATGCGTGTTCCGAAACCGCCACCCTTACTGGGGCTGTCAGAATCTCGTGATCCCTCTCCAAGACCTCCAAGCCGCATACCAGGGTTTCTCCGTGAGACTGTGACCATGATTCAAGCTCTCTTTCAAGTCGAGTCTTTTCATCCACTGTACTATCCTTCTCAGTTCTGATTTCCGCGAGCAAGTCCGGAATCGCTCCAGTTCCAGGAGGTATTGGGGACTGTTGGAATCCCACAGACTCCAACAACGACTCTGCTCCTTTGGAATCCTCTTTTCTAAGGAACATAGCTACCATCCCATCCTGCTTTCTCGATTCAATCATCAGTCCTGATGAGGAGGCTTCTCTGGCAGTAGGGATATCGTCAACTCTGCCTACGAATGCGACTATAGATTCGTATCCAGACAACAGATCCAAATCCACACCCAGGGGTTCTAGTTCTGCGAGTGAATCTTCCTGCTCCTGGAGAGACCCTATAGCAACCTCCAAATCGGAAATTTTTGAACTCAGATCAAGGACTCCTTCTATCTCCTTCTGAAGCCCCCCATCTAGTTTGCTTCTGATCTCCTCTGCGACCAGGGGTCTGGATGGAGCAGTCGCGTTTACGACAGATCTTGCCGCTCTAGCCTTCACTAAATCCCGACCTACCTCTTCGGATTTTATACCGGGCGTGCCCAATGAGAAACCCTCCTCCGAATCATCGTAGTCAACAATGTGAAGCGCCTCTAGGGCTGCGAGTGAGTCTATTGCGATAGCAAGGCTACTTTTACTACCTGCAGCAATGAGTCTACCCATCTGTAGTGTATGGACTTGCGACATCTGAATTCCCTTTGTTTTAGGATTTGAAAGCATCGACAACTGCCCTTACTGCTTCTCCCCTACTTCCTTCACCGCTGTCATGAATTGATCCGATTGCGGAATCTCCCTTTTTGGAAACCTTGGCCGCTTCTCCTTCAGCAACACTCCTTGCTTCCGAAATCATGTTCTGCGAACTGGCCTCAGAATCGGACTTGCCCGACTGGATGATTTCCGTAGCCTTCAACCTCGCCTTGGAGATGATCTCAGCGGCTTCTGACTCTGCATTCGCAATGGTCTTCTCCGCCTCGCTTTCAGCCTGCCTTATCGCTCGTAGAACTTCCTCTCGTCCCATTTCTATGCACCTACGGTGCAATGGCGACCGATGAGGAGTTTATGATGATAACCACGGGAATTCCACTCGTTCAGCACCATCGAAGAGCCCCATCGGGAATCCTCCAAATATGTCCTTCTCTGAGATAGACACATGGACGCGCAGGGGATGGAGGGAGAGGAGTGGGACGAACTCCAGAGAAATCTCATGGCAACAATCCCCGTCTATGACCGGATAAACAGGTTCGCAACCCTAGGACAGGTGTCTAGATGGAGGAAAATGGTTAGAGAGAAGTTGCCTCAGGGCAGAGTTCTCGAGATTGGCTGTGGCCCCGGAAGTTTCGCAGAGGATGTGGTCGGTAGGGATCTGGTCTGCGTAGACCCTATTCCAGAGATGCTTTCTACGGCTGAGAAAAGGGTCAATTCAGCCAGAGCCGAACGTGGAGACTCGCCAGC
>LUSA01000042.1 GCA_001629235.1 Marine group II euryarchaeote REDSEA-S43_B8
TTCACATACTCTCCTGATTCATCGAAGTTTCCCATATTCCTAATGATGAATCGATAATCCACTTCCTCTTCGTAACTTCCTAGCCTCTCCAGTCTTATTGCATGGAATCCTTGATCGAGTGAAATCTCGCCAATGTCTTCGTTGGCATACTCTTCTATCGACCAAGTACTTTGATTGAGTCTTTGTATGCTAATGCTCACCGAGTCGTTACCAGATACAGAGAATCTAATCGTTGTCCAGTTTGAAGATGAAATCTCAATAGCATACAGGTCAACAGAGTCATTCAATTCGAAGGTTCCTAGGATGGTAGAATTATTTTCTGGCACTATAATCCAATTGTCCCCTACTCCTTCTGAACCCCATATTGTTTCAGGCGAGTCTAAGTCCTCTTCAATCAGAAACTCCGAATCGGCAACAGCACCATTTGTCAAGGCAATGATCGCGAATATTGCTATAGAAACTGCGAGATGCCGTCCCTTCATAGTTATCGCGAGAACAACTAGGTCTTAGAATCCTTCAAGCGAAATGCTTCCATCGATAGCCGATGGAAGAGCGGCCCCTAGCTAGGAGCACTATCTCTAGAGATAGGTTCTCCAGACTATTCTCTATTGGAGATAGGAATTCTCCCGAATCATATTCTCCATGTCTTATCATCGGCGAAAATGACCCTGAATTGCCAATTTCTATCGCTCCGTTGAATTTGAAATTAGATAACTCTGTGTTCCCTTCTTCAATGGAAATAACTACACGTGCAAAATTATGCTACCCATTCGATAGAAAAGATACATGGACAGCTTCTCAGGGCTTATCCCTTCCACCCAGCCTAATTGACTCAAACTCTGGCGAATTCCCCTCTGGAACTGAGTTTTTACCAGTAACTTGGAGCTCATTGCACCATGACTCATCCTTGCTAAAAACGAGCTTCCAGCCTTCAATAATTGCGTTAATGGATGCCACACAGCTTTCGAAAAATACTGGATTGATTGAAACTGCACTCTTTACCATCAGAACCCACTTCCCATCCTCATTGATTTGGGCCCCTGGGATATCGGGCCCTGACAATTGCGCACTACTTTCTTGGATGGGGGTAGACATTTTTGATTTGGCTAGATCCAGACAAGCCTCATCACTCGGCGTACTACTGACTGAATCCGGACCAAGACTCCCTGAGCCTTCAACCAAGGAGGACTGTTCAATGGACTCCCAGTGTCAAATGTGGACGGATTCAATTTCATCCACTAGGTCTGCAATTAGGGCAGGTTCATTGAGGGAGTTGGCAGAACTTCAGAGTAAATCTAGTCCTAGGTCCGTGGAGCATCTTAGGCGGCATGATCAACTTACTCTAGAAAAGTCTGGGAAACTAGGTATGACACACAGCTCTGTACAGTTTGGAACACAATTAAGATGTCACTCATTCGAAAGTAGGAACGATGTAACAATCCGTCTTTGGAGGGAGAAGATTTCAGAGAAATATGAGCCTCCTACGAGAATGAGAGACGTTTTGGTATTACTTCCTTGTTCTGCCAAGAAGCCCTACAGACTATCAAAAAGTCACTCTAGATTTAGGAAATCAATAGGCAATCGTAGAGTGCATGAGGTCATGGTCACATCCCCTCTGGGATTAGTTCCTAGGGAATTGGAGGATATTTGGCCTGCTGCACACTATGACATCCCTGTAACGGGAGATTGGGATGAAGATGAACTATCGATAATCAGACAGATGCTTAGTAGACTCGTGGAAAGGGTTGGCTATTCTTCTATTGTAAATCACTCCGGAATAGAAACTGGCTTAGTTGGAATAAATGAAATCGATACTAGGAAGGGGGAATCAGCGGGGTCAAAGGACTCCCTAGCTAGACTGAAGGACGCCGTATCCTCCTCGTTTGAAAATGAGTCTGGGGAATTAGATTTCAGTCCTAGGGAGGAGAAGCTGAAATCAATATCTAGGTTCAAATTAGGCTCTGATGAATGGCTAGATGGTTGTCAGATACGAGGGAGGCCACCAATCTTCACCATCTCGAAAGATGGAGAACAGATGGCAAAATGGGACCCTCGAAGGGGTAGATTCCTATTCTCAAAGGCCAGCCTCAAGAATCTATGGAACCTTGGTATACTTAGGAAAGTTGAACTAATCCCTGAAATTGAATGGACAGGGGATATCTTCCCGAACATGATTGAGGATTATGACCCCTCTATCCTTATGAGCGATGAATTGGCTGTAATTCAGGAAGGTGAACTCCTGGGCTCTGCTAGGGCAGTTGCACCAGGGTGGGAATGGCCATTTGGACCAGGAAAACTGGCAAAGTCGAGACATAGGCTTTGATCCAATATCAATCTCATCCACGGCGTAGCGGTTAAAGAGGGACAGCAGGTCGCCGGGCTCCTGAGGAATACAATTGTCTAGGATGCACAGTAAGGGAAAGGGGGCCAGCGGTTCCAGCAAACCCCATTCTCAGTCTCCCCCCGAGTGGTCAAATTCTGATAAGAAGGAAATCGAGGAACTAATTCTTCAACTCTCCGAAGAAGGAAACTCAAACGCATCAATTGGCACCATACTTAGGGATAAACATGGAGTTCCTAACGTAAGACTGGTGACTGGGGAAAGAATTTCTCAAACTCTGGAGAGACTGGGCAAGTCCGGAAAGCTCCCGGAAGACCTCATGAGCCTGATGAGGAGAGCCCTGAGATTGATTGACCACCTCTCTCAGAATTCCAAGGATATCCATAATAGAAGGCAGCTAGAACTGTGTGAATCCAAGATTAGACGTCTTTCTAGATACTACAGGGAGAACAATCAGATTGACTCAGATTGGACCTACAAGAGGGACCAACTAAGGCTAATGGTCGAGTAATCACTAGAGATTTGTACTCCCTCTCTACCGAGGAATTGTGAGAGATATATCAGAGCTCGACGTTTTCTCTTCTATTCGGGAACCATTTCGTTACTTTGCTAGAGAAGTTTGTGATAGAAAAAAGAAGATACTCCTAATTTCTCAACCAAATATCACAGGGGCATTAGCTATAGCTC
>LUSA01000043.1 GCA_001629235.1 Marine group II euryarchaeote REDSEA-S43_B8
TCGGACAGATGGTCCCTGAAACCAGAAGTGCTGAGTTCTTCGGATTCTTCGGATTCTTCGGCAAGGTGGCTGCATTGATCGGGCCGTTCATATACGCTACAATGACTCTGATGTTTGATAGCAGGGTAGGCGTCCTAAGTGTCGGACTTTTGATTCTAATCGGGGCATTGATGATGCGATTCGTTGACGTTGAGGCTGGAAGAGCCGATGCCCGTGCAGAAGACGCTAGGAACCGTGGATTCGCCTGATTACTCGGCTCGTATCTCTTCTAGGGCCTCAATCACCGAGGCTTGGGTGATTCTGCCACCCCTCTCTCTGAGCATGGATGCCACCCTGTCGACCTCTTCGCCCTCAGCCCCCGCTGTGACCGCCATGTTCCTGACGTGCAGCTTCATGTGGCCTGCTTGGATTCCCACTGTAGCCAGGGCACGCAGAGCTCCGAGGTTCTGGGCGAGCCCAGATGCCGCCATCACCTTGGCCAGCTCGTCCGCGCTCTCGACCCCTAGGAGTGCGACGTTCGCCTGCGCGGCGGGGTGGACCCTTACAGCCCCCCCAACCAGGCCAACTGCCATTGGGAGCTCGATTGACCCAACCAGATTGCCCCCTTCGTCCTTGGACCACTTGGTTAGGGAGCCATACGTCCTCTCGTGAGAGGCATAGCTGTGCGCACCCGACTCTATAGCCCTCCAGTCCTGACCACAGGCTAGGGCCACTGAGGAAATTGCATTCATGATGCCCTTGTTGTGCGTTGTCGCCCTGAAGGGGTCCGCCTCAGCGAAGTGGTAAGCCTGAATCACTCCCTCGATCACTTCTGCGCCCTTCACGGCATTATCTCCCCTGTCTGACATCTCCTCGGGAGTGAATACGGCACTGACCCTGGCAAGCCGTAGGACTGCCAGATTGCTGATTATCCTCAGTATCACGGTCCCTCCGGTTATCTCCTCCACCTTTGGGGCGATGGTCTCCGCCATCGTATTGACAGCATTTGCACCCATGGCATCCCTGCAGTCTACGTGAATATGCACGATTACCATCGGTCCTGAGCCCGTTTCGATGACTCTGGCATCTAGGTCCTTGCAACCACCACCGAACTTGACCAGTATCGGATCAACCTCGTTGCAACTAGAAACCAACTCTTCCTTGGCCGAAATGATCGAGTCCCTTGCTCCTTGCGGATCGTCGCACCCCACGACCTGAATCTGCCCGATCATCACTGGATCATCGTTGTCCGACTTGAATCCCCCATTTGCAAGGCACCTCTTCGCCATGTTGCTCGCAGCAGCTACGACACTCGGCTCCTCCAGTACGAACGGTATTGCGTAGTGTGAACCGTCAACAACGAAGTTAGTTGCAACCCCTATTGGTAGGGAGTAAGTCCCTACGACGTTCTCGATCATCCTGTCTGCGGACTCCTCATCCAACTCTCCTGTTCGGGCCCAGGCCTCGACCTGCTCCTCGCTCAATTCTGCTATCTCTGCGAGCAGCTCTCTCCTCTCAGAAACTGATAGTTTGTAGAACCCTCCGATGCGACTGTTCTCTATTGGCATAGTACTCAATCGCAGAGACATGGCAACGGGCTTCTAACCTTTTTCGAGTCGATGGCACTCCAAAAAAGCGTTAATTTGGCCGTTAACGCTTCGTTAACGCTTCGTTAAACCGTTAAGAATGCGTTAATCCAATGTGAATGGAAATTGACTACTGCTGAGAAATTTCATGGTAAAGTTATCCGGATTTCCAAATTGACCCGTTAATTCGAACTGTGAGACCCGTAATTATGCGTGAATATTAAGAATCCCAGATGTGCCTGCTCGGCTATGGTAGTCAGGAGGGTTTCATCATTGGACATCCCTACTCTCAGAGGCAACCCCTTCGACTCCAGGCCCATTGAGAGGAATCGTGCGAGCGAGATAGTGGGGCGACAGGAAATTCTGATTCGATGGAAGGAGCACATGCACTCCCAGTCCCCACGGCTAATCCTACTTTCTGGGGAGAGGGGGTCGGGAAGGACTTCACTGATCAATGCCATTTCGTCACAGACCAACGAACGCTTCATTGGTACGTATTGGCATAGCGAGGATCCCCTAAATTGTGCTCTGGACGAACTTGCGATCACATTCTGCGGTTACGAGATTCCCCCAACCATGCACCAAAAGGTGGAGAGGGTGGTGGAGACTCTAGACTCGGGCTCGGGACCCCTCCCTCTCGTCGCCCTCGACTACCCTGCTCATGTTGATGTATCGACATTCCTGCCATTGATTGTCCCCATCCTTCTTCGTTTCAGGGCACTGGTCATCATCTCTCTTTCCAATTCTCAACTGGCTTCTCTAGATGAAGGAGTAAGGGAGCTTTTCGACGAATACGCCACAATTGCTCCCTTCTCGAATGATCAGATCCAAACTCTCTGCAATAGCAGAATAAGAAAAATGTCTCCGGAGAAGTGGAACATCAATGAGGAACTCCTGGAAGCTATCTCGTCTAGGACCGGGGGAAATGCAAGATCGGTAGTCAGCCTGCTAAGGGACCTAGTGGATGAGAGGAGGAATATGGGCAAGGAGGGGACTCTCGAATCTCTAACTAGTTGGAATCCTCCAGAAATCAACGATACGGGTGAAAGTCCCGTCGATGAATCAGTCCGAGAGGATATTCTAGAGGAACCTGAAAATAGAGAAAAGCAGGTAGAAGAGCAGAGTAGTAAATCAGTTTTCGATTTCGAGCCTTTGGAGGTCGAAGAGCAAATAGAACAAGATACAATCGAAGAAGAAGATTGGGATGTAGAGCCCGATGACATGTGGGAAGAAGAGGAATCTGAGGATATCGAGGGCCTCGAAGAAGATATCGAAGTAGCCGATCCTCCTCAATTAGCTGACGATCTGGGAAATACATCAGATTGGTCAATGGATGATGGTACTGCGCTTTCGATGGAGGCCGGAACAGAGCCTCCTCAGCGAGACTCAACCAGGGGTTTCTTTGGACTTGTTAGTAGATCTAGAATAACTAATGACGAAATGCCAACTGGACCAGACGACTCCGTTCCTGTACGGGATGCCGATTTAGAGGGTCCACCTCAATCTCCAGAAAGTGTGCAAAAATCCTCAAAAGATCCAGTTATTGATGAATACCGAATGTCTGTGAATACCGACGACCCCCGATTGGAGGAGAAACAGGTATTGTTCTCGGAGGGGGAGCTATGGACGGTCGACTCAGAATTGGAGGATACTCTGCCAGAAATCCAAGAAGATGATGACTTCGAGCCTGAAGAGGATCTCCCAGAAGCGGAGATCGCACATCAAAATGAAGTGGAAGAGACGAATGACGCGGAGAGGCTCATAGTTTCCATAGCCTCATCTAGGGAGATATCTCCCTCCGACGCTGAGATTCAAGCCCGCCTGGAGGTCGGAAGACCCCGTCTTTCACAGATATACAATTCTCTTCACAAATCCGGAATCCTAGCAGTTAGGAAGCAAGGGAGGAGTCGACTATTCAAGATTAGCGAGGCTGCGGGAGAGCTTCTAAGGGCGGGGTGAAGATGTCAGAGACCATCACACACGAGAGGATTGAGAGGTACCTCTCACTAACTGCAGAGGCTAGGGAGAAGGCAACACCCATCACCTCAAACAAACTGGATCAAGACAGGCTAGAAGACATGCTTCGCATGTGCGATGACTATACTCGAGATGCCAGGCATTTTGCATCCGAGGGGGATCTAGTCAGCTCATTCGGGGCGATAAATTACGCTCATGCATGGCTAGATGCGGCAGTCAGAATCGGCTTTCTCGACGGGCATGGTGATGATAGGCTATTCACACTGCCCTAGGCCTCTACCAGTCGCAAAGATGGCCCCGAAGTGACTTCGATAAATGAGCACCCGCTTTCCAACAGCTTTCTCTTCAGGCCCCTGTCAACCGTCAACACGGGCCACCCCATCTCAACCGAAATCTCCACCAGGTTTGTATCGGTATGCCCCTCCTCCGATTTTACGAACTCGGCTCTGGAGTAGAGGAGATCCAGAAGAAGCCCTCCTCTGCTGCCAGCGAGAGAATCCAACTCCCTCCTTACGGAATCCGTGACCTTCAGCTCGGCCCCCCCTATCGTCTCGTTCAGAGAAATGTCCAGATTCAGGCCTGCATCGACCAGAGAAACCCAGCCACAGGCATCTACTAGGACGCCTACCATGGAATCAGCCCGAGATAGTCCCATGTCCGATTAGCCGCCATCTGGACCCGACCCTTCTTGACAGGGTGATCCTGCTTCCCTCCTTGGCACAAATCGGTAGCCTGAGGGCCAGCTTCGCCTTCTTGCCCTTGATATTGGCCACAGTGCCAACGCTCGTCGCAGTGGCAGAGTTTACCATCAGCATCTCATTGGGCTGCAGAGGCCTGATGCCACCTTCGACATCGTCTCCTGAAACCATCTTCTCCAATAGTTCCAGGTCCAGGCTCAGCTCCTCCCATATCGGGGGCAACTCCCCCTCTCTGGCCATTACCTGGCCGGAGAGGTCGTCGGCCTTCGTCGCAAGGGGGTCGAGTGGCGTGGAAACCCCGCAAAGGCCCCCTGCAAAAGCAGTCTTCAGGTCGCTACCGCCACCCTGGATCCCCTCTATGGTGGTCTTGAGTGGCTCCCAGCGGGTCTTCCCTCCCTCCTGGATTCTCCTACCAGGTGCTATTAGGATGCTATCTCCTACGCTGAAGGAACCCTCAACAATGCTCCCACCGATCACTCCACCTCTGATTTCTGTCGGCCTAGAGCCAGGCCTATTGACGTCGAAGGAACGAGCAACGTACATCAGGCCGCTCTCGTCCTCGGTCCTGTCTGGAGTGGGGATGGTCTTCTCTATCGTCTCGATGAGGATATCAAGATTCACGTCGTGATGCGCAGAGACGGGAATTATCGGGGCATCCTCGGCTATCGTTCCGCTCACGAAGTCCTTGATCTCGTTGTATGACTCTATCGCCCTCTCCTTGCTGACTATGTCTATCTTGTTCTGCACTACGACTATGTTCTCTATCCCTGCTATCTCGAGAGCAGCCAAGTGCTCCTTGGTCTGCGGTTGCGGGCACTTCTCGGTTGCTGCTACCAATAGAAGAGCGCCATCCATAATCGAAGCACCTGAAATCATCACTGCCATCAGGGTCTCGTGTCCAGGGGCATCCACGAACGAAACAACCCTCAGGAGGTCGCCCTCGCCCTTGTCACCTTCTGGATGCTTGCCCTTGGCGTAGTGTTCTCCCTCCTTGGTCACGTGGAAAGAGGTATCCGCGTATCCTAGTTTGATACTGATTCCCCTCTTCCTTTCCTCGGAGTGGGTGTCCGTCCAGGTCCCCGAAAGAGCCTGCGTGAGAGTCGTCTTCCCATGGTCGACGTGCCCAACCATGCCGATATTGACTTCGGGCTGCTTGCTTTTCGATTTAGACAGCTTCAATCACCCCAGTCGTCACTCCTCTTCACCAGAGGACTGTTCGACTGCGGCTTCCTCTCCACCAATGATGGCGGCTAGAGAGCCCTTTCCAGATTCTACTACCTTGAGGTTAATCTGGCGCGTGTCTTGGCTGATTACGTTGCCCCTTAGATTCCTTCTTCTCCTCAGGCCGTCGTACTTGTATCGGTACTCCTTGCTGTTCTTGTTCACGAACTTCTTCCCCTTGTATCCTATTCCGGCTGTGATAAGTACTGACTTGACTCCCGATCCATCCAAGTCTGGCCTCATCGGTCTCCCAGTGATATCCGAACCTCCGGTTATCTCCAGTTTGTAGCCATTCAGGACGATTTCACCGTCTCCTACGAACATTCCGTCCACAGAATCCCCTATCTTCTTTCCAAGGAAGTGGTTGTAGTTAGCCCCTGTGATGTCCAGCGCGTAGGATTTGCCGCCAGAGTCGGGATTGGTGTCGTTCACCACTGCCTTGAAGGACTGCTCACCTGCCATTTGGTCACCTTGGACGGCATCCCGACATAAGCCCCCTATAAGAGCGGTTCGGAGTCTTACGGTTCCTCTATCCTTCGAGAAGCCCCTTCTCAATCCTATCTCCAATCACGGCAGGTACTGAATTGGGCATCGTGATGTACTGTGTCCTCCCCCTCCCTCTGTTGGAACTAGATGCTCTGCTTACAATCAGTCCCTGCGACTCGAGGTGCTTCAGATATTTCCAGAAAGTTGTGTACCCCCTAGACTCCTCGTTATTTTCCTCGCAAACTAGTTCGTACAACTTCCTAGCATCGCCACTGGATATCTCCTCTTCCTTTTTCAATCTCCGACAAATACCCAGTAGGACCATCCTCTGATGGACGTTCAGCTTGTCAATCTGGCTGGGTTCTACCGATGGTGAGCGCGACTCGCTAGGTAGTACGTCTTCTTCCAGTACCTTCTCCCTACCACCCATCTCTGCCCTCCTGATTGCATTATCGAGTAGTTCAATCGCCATTCTAGCATCGCCCCCCGACTCCTCGGCAAAGGCGCCGATCTTTGCTAGCACCTCGTAGCTAATGGCACCAGGGCGACAGGAGGCACCGTAACGTTGCCTGGCTATCCCCTCCAGGTCGATCGCCGCATAGGGGCCAAGTTGTATGGAGTTACTCGCTCCGAGCCTTGATTTAATCGCCTTCTCAAATAGGGAGAAGAGAGACTCGTCCTGACTGACCAAAATCAATGAAAGAGACCCATCGCCCTCTTGGTCCTCGTCTATCCTGAGTAGTTTGTAAATCAGGTCAGAACTATCCCTCCTGACTAGGACGTCAACTTCGTCTAGAATCAGTAGGAGGTGTGATTCATGGTGTCTCAGGTTTCTTCTGATGTTCTGGATTACCTCTGCCGAGCTGAAACCACGCTCAGGATGACCAGAGTCAAGAGATAGGGCGATCTGCTGAAGAACCTGGGAAGAGGACGGGTGATTTCTACAATTGACGTGAGCAACAGAGACCTTTCTTCTCCCTTCCAATTTTGCAGAGACATCCATGCAGAATCTACGAGTCAGAACGGTCTTTCCAGAACCGACGTTTCCTGTTACGACCGCCTTGCAGCTAACATTGTGGTTCTCTATGCCAAGGAACATCGACGCCATCTCTCGAAGCTCTTCCCCCCTCCCAATCAACTCTGGAGGCGTCCAGTCATATGATAGAGGCTCCTTAGAAACCAGGATTAACCCCTCCCCTATCCTATCGAGGTAGTCTGCCATCGCTGTCTTCTCTATTTCGACGTTCTTAGACATATTCGGCCCGCGACTGTCTCGAGACTCAAGATAGTACTTTTCCCATTTTCTTCGGTGTTTTGATAGGCTTGTCCGCATCAGCATTGACTGAGGCAGTGCCATGGTGCTGAAGCGGATTTTCAAGAAGCCCACCAGAATGGGGCTTTTCGGAGCCACAATTCTGGCTCTTTTCCAGTCAGTAAACGGTTCTGGTTTCTCCGACAACGTTGCACTTAGAACCGGCCTGCAAGAACGCCAGATTTGTCACAGTGTCAATTCGGGAGGGGAATTGACCCAGCAATGCACATCGGGAGGGATACCTGAGGGTAAGGAGAAACTAGTTTTTCCCGAGGACCTACAATTCGAAATTTGGGGCAATCTAGAAATCGGCACAATTGACTATGCAATTGTTGCGTTTCTAGCTTATACTCTAGCAGGGCTTTGGGTCCATAGGCCCATTGAAAACTCTCTCGGGGTCAAGAAGAAGAGGAAAATGGTCGCCCTCAAATCGATCCGATGGATTCGAATAGCAGTACTTTCACTTGTTCTGGCCGCATTGTCCACTGCCAATAAGATGGGGAGATTCGCTGAAATATACAACTCTTGGGGATTCGGAACGAAGACTGAAGGATCATTAGGATGGCATGACGGGTCTTTCGGATTTGCTCCATTTGAATGGGGGGCTTTAGACGTAGTGGAGCTCATAGCCCTCTATTCATTCTTCGTTTACGCGATTTATAGAGGTGTGGAAGTAGACAGGGCGATTCTGAACCCTATCCCGGATAATCGAAACTACATCGAGAAGATTTGGGGAGGAATAAGTGAAGCAGAGAGGGCCCAGAGATCGGATGCCGAGGGAGGAGCCGCCAAGGCCAACGAATCATTCACCAATCTAGGAGCCGCCAAGGCCAACGAATCGTTCACCAATCTAGTAAAGCTACGAGGGGCTTCCGCATCCCTGAATGTCGCTGCCGCGTCTCTTGACGAGGGCAATGTGAAAGTGGCCTTCAACAAGTGGAAGAATCTGACGCACAGTAAGGGGAAGCAGAACAAGGATTGGAAGGCCCTATCCGAATCTCTAGATCAGGCAGGCAGTTTCCCGGAGGAAGAGTCGGGAGAAGAGGAGTGACCAATCGGCGGGTTAAAGCCAAGATATCATCTGGGGAAATTGGGGGGAGGAAATGGCAGACGAACTCAACAGGGAAGAAGTGTCCGACAGGCTCGTCACCATCTTCTCCGCATCCCTAGAAGGTAGCGAACTGGAGAAGGCAATTGCAAGTGTGGACAAGCGACTCGATAAGTTCGAAGGAAAGTGGGCAGGACTGATTAAATGGGCCGAACAGAAGTACGGACTTCCAGAGGAATCAGGAGCAGAGGAAGTAGTAGAAGAGACTCAGGAGGTAAATGAAGCAGAATCTCAACCAGAGATTCACGAGGAACCTGTCGAGGAGATCAGTGAATCCGCTGAACTTACCAG
>LUSA01000044.1:0-2982 GCA_001629235.1 Marine group II euryarchaeote REDSEA-S43_B8
CCCCCGGATAGGTGCAATCCGCATCCATGGTCACAATCACTTCTCCGGGAGCCATCTGGAAACCTGTCCTGTAGGCTCTACCATACCCTTTCCTCCCCTCGAGGTAAACCGTGGCACCCTCCTCTTCTGCTAACTCCCTAGTCCTATCCTCTGAATTCCCGTCAATGACCAAGAAGTCCAACTTCTGGCACCAACCGTCGTTCGGTACCGATTGGATGGTATCCACTATGGCCTCCTCTTCGTTCCTAGTCGGTATTACAACCGTAACGTGGACAGGCAATGGTGCTTCCATGGGAATTTGCCCAAAATGGACCTATTTTTGAACCATTGTAGTGATTATGCTTCCCCCGCTCTCTTCAATAATGCCTCCCCGGACCGGTTTATTGGGGAGCAACATGCATGTCGCGATGATTTCTGGTGAGTATCCTCCTCGATGGGGAGGGATGGGCTCAACTGTTTACCATCTATCATCAAGATTGGCAGATATGGGCCATAAAATCTCAGTAATCACAAGGAAGTCCAGAGGTGAGCCACCGCAGTTAGACAACGTGGAGATAATCGAGGTTCCATGGTTGAAGGTCCCATTGGAATTCACAAGGTCTTATGGGAGATCTGCTCTCAAAGCTCTGATCCGCCTCCATTCAGAGCATCCAGTCGATGTGGTCCATCTCCACTGCCCCATGGTATCCTGGAATGACTCACAGTTCGACAGGTGCACAAGTGAAGTGGCACCAGTCGTATCTTCGATGCACGGAACATGGCTCGGCGAGAGGGACGGACTCACACTCGCAGCCAGATTCGGGGAGCCTGCAGTTTGGTCCAACCCCAATGACATCGCAATTCGATTCATGGCGGGCAGGTACTCAAACTTCGAGAGGTCCGCAATCCGGAAATCTTCGGTCGTAGTCCCAAACTCCGAAGCCACTAGAATCGATTTGCAGTCCAGGTACTCTCCCCCTGATGATTGGGACTGCGAAGTCATTCATTGGGGCATAGATACCAGTTTGTTCGTACCCATGCATCCCGATAGCGAGTCAGAAACCCACAGTATGAATGAGACTAGGAAGCGGTATGGCATAAGTAATGGAGAAAGTATGCTGTTAGCAGTCGGAAGACTGGCAGCACGAAAGGGGCATGGCCTGCTTCTACGGGCTTTCTCCAAGGTTGCCGAGTCTACTAACTCCCACTTGGTCATCATTGGGAGAGGGTCTCTAAAAGGAAGACTGAATCGAATGTCTGCGAGACTTGGTATCAGCGACAGGGTGACGATCGAGTCAGGCATGGATTTCGAGAAGATTTCCGAGATGTATCGATTTTCCCAGTTATGCGTTTATCCGTCATACTACGAAGGTCAAGGATTAATTCCTCTGGAGGCGATGAGTTCTGGAATACCAGTTTTGACCGTGAACAATGGCCCACTCCCAGAAATGGTCGATGAAACAGTAGGCGCACTCTTTGAGCTTGGTTCGGTTGACTCTCTCTCAGAAGCGATCGCCTCTGAGCTTTCATCTAACGAGAGCCTAACTCAGAAGGGTGCAGAAGGTAGGAAGAGGGTTCTGGATAGATTCACCCTAGATGGTAACGCGGAGAGATTCCTCGAGGTTTATCATCGAGCATCTAGTTGAGTCGATTCTGGGGAAACTCTTGATTGCTAATCCGCCTTCCGCTTGCTATGGGAGACACCATTAACTATCCGAGGAGATCGAATAGCGCAACGACTGCTAACTTCGCAATCATCGTCCTGGTGGGATATCTGGTACTCACATACCTCAAGCCGATTTTAATGCCGTTTTGCATAGCAATTTTGATCTATTTCCTGATTAGGGCCCCAGAGCAGTACCTAGTCGCTCGCTTCGAGATAGTTGCGAGGATGCCAGTGCTGGCATACGGCGTCATGATAGGATTCGGCGCTGCGCTTTCGTATGCGATTTCGATTCTTCTGTACAGTAATATCGATCAATTTCAAGAAGAGATGACCAAAGATGGGGGACTAAATGACAAATTCAAAGAGAAGTGGGATGCTTTGGGAGAAACCAACCTCTATGGGTTAGAAGAAGTGATAACCAACCAGGAAACAATTGAGAGTTTGGTAAATCCTCAGGTCATTCAGGACTTTGCGACCAACATTCTCGCTGACTTTGCGACTTTCGTCACTACCATGATCACAGTAGCAGTATTCCTTATCTTTTTGATTCTCGAGGAGAAGAGCCTTCCCAATAGGTTCAAGGCAGCGTTCCCAGAATCCCACGTCAGAGTTAGTACCATTGTATCCAACTCGTCTGAGGCGATTTCTACCTATGTTATCTCCAAGGCCACGTGTAGCGCCGGTCAGGCGATAATACTCGGATTTTTACTCTGGTCCTTCGACATACCCGGATGGTTGATTTTTGCAATTCTTACTTTCATGATGGATTGGATCCCCCTTTTGGGAGCCCTACTGGCCACCATCCCTCCGATGATGATTGCCTTGATTGCTCTCGACCCAACTCAGGCCGTTTTGCTCGGAATATTGATGGTAATGAATCAGAATTTGTGGGCGCAACTAATCGAGCCCAACTTCTTTGGGCAGAAGCTCGGTATTTCCCCCTTGGTACTTATCCTGACAGTCATGGTCTCTGCATCGGTCTGGGGGATAAGTGGGGCGATTGTTGGCGTACCCATCATGATAATTGCAAGAATCGCACTCGAGGAGGACGAGAGAACCAGGCCAATTGCTCTAATGCTAGCAATGAATGTTCACGAGGAAGAGTAGCGCTCATCGCTTGGATACCAATATCAAGACTCCTTCCCCCCTGATATTCACGACATCTCCAATGCCTTCATTGTGCAGTCCTCTCGATGATAAGCCCAGGTCATCCCCGTGTAATTCCCATTTGGCCCCTGATATCCAGACCTTACCTGCCTCAATAGCGAAAATAGAGAACAGCTCTCCTTCTTCGAACTCAGCAGAGAACCCCTCATCATCGGGGTGGAGCCTAGTAG
>LUSA01000044.1:3059-5582 GCA_001629235.1 Marine group II euryarchaeote REDSEA-S43_B8
GGCAGAGTCCTACCCTTCCATTCAGATTCGTCGAGAGAATCCATATCTCCCAGAACCTCGACGACCTCAATCCCACAACTATGTGCCTTATCGGAACCGCCATCGACTCCGAATACAGGCGCTCCAGTCGTGAGCACCCATTCGACTACTGACTCGGTCGGTATCGAACCATTGCACCAGAGCACTCCACGCATTTGCTAACCTACCGTACAGAGACCTTGCCCTCGGAAATTATCGTTGTCTCCTCGAGCAATACCTCCGGGGCCCTTATGGTTCCTCTCTGGTGTATCCCCACTCGGGCAGAACCCCCCAGATGGGTGTTGTCCCCAAAGCCGAAGTACGCGCCTCCACGTAGGACTAGGTCCTCGACTCGATTCCCGACGAGCTCACTGGCCTTGGGGTTCATTCCAAAACCGAACTCCGCGACGGTCCAAATCAGGTCCTTCTTGGAACTCCTTATCCCTGCCTTCGCCATTTCAAAAGACTCCTCAATCTCATTGGCGATTTGCCCACCGGAGATGTTTACGACCATTCCTTTCTCAATGTTTAGCGACAGGGGCTCCTCTAGCAGAATACCCTCCCAAGACCCGTCGATTACGATAGTCCCGTTCATGCTCCCCTCCTTGGGAAAGACGAAAACCTTGCCAGCGGGTAAATTTGCGATTTGCCCCGGTCTGTTGCATATTCCATTGTCCTCAAGCACCCATCTCCCACCTGTCAGGAACTCTATTTCAGTGCCAGATGGGGAACTGACGCGAACCATCCTCTTCCTCCTGAAAACAGAACCCATCCCGCTGATCTCTCTCTGGAGTGCGTTATAGTCCGCGGTCATGCCTCCCGTTTCGAATGAGATTCTTCCTATTCCTGGCATGGATACTATCCTTGCTCCTTCCTTAGTTGCCTGTTGTCTGGCTCTTGTGTGCGTAAGAGAATCCTTGGTTGCTATGATTATCACCCTGTTCTTCCTCATGATGTCCGCTACAGGAAGGGGGGGTTCTTTGCCTGGCTTTTGTGTTGGAGGCATCATCACAAGAAGTATCCTGTCAGTTACCCGTGCAGCCTCTTCGTAGAGTGATTGTCCTACTTCTGCTGTCTCTGGGTCTGTGATGACCAGGACATCCTCCTCCCTCCTTACTTGGAGGCATGTCCGAATAACTGACCTGGCGGTAGACAGCATCGCCTCCGATGTATCATCCTTGGTTCCCCCTCCCTCAGTGGCCATTGCTGTTGAGCCTAGGCGGGCTTCGGTCTTGATACTTCACTCCACCAGGGATAGGTCCTTGGTTCGGTTGGAAATCTCTGCGAAGATATCCGAAACGAACTGCTCAAGGGGAACGCCATTCTTCTGATTGCCATCCCTGCTTCTGATTGAGACAGACCCCTCCTTCATCTCGTCATCACCTAGAATTAGCATGTAAGCAGGACGACTCTTCCTGTGCATCCTGATCTTCTTCCCAATTGTGTTGTCCGAATCATCCACTTTCACTCTGACTCCTGCGATCTTCAGAGTCTCTCTTACGTGCTCTGCATACTCCTTGTGCTTCTCCGAGATGGTGATTACCTGAGCTTGCACCGGGGAAAGCCAGGTAGGTAGATTTCCAGCCCACTGCTCTAGAAGGAAGGCCACGAATCTCTCATGAGTGGATAGCGGGGCCCTGTGGATTACGAAGACCTCTCCGTTCTCATTTCCAGTCTCGTCCATGTACGATAGTCCGAACCTCTCCTTGGCAGCGAAGTCTAGTTGTATCGTGGACATCGACTCCTCCCTCCCCAAAGCCGTCCTGAATTGTATGTCTATCTTGGGCCCGTAGAATGCAGCCTCGCCGACTGCCTCGGTGTATTCGACCCCTAAGCCATCCATGATCTCTCTCAGATGGTTCTGAGTGGCCTCCCAGTTCTCTGGCTGATCAATGTACTTGTCCTTGTTGTCCGGGTCCCACAGGGACAAGCGGAAGTCATAGTCATCGAAGCCGAACGTTTCGTAGTATTCCTGTGCCATCCTGACGTTGCTTCGAACCTCACTTGCCACTTGATCCAAGGTGCAATAGACATGGGCATCGTTCATCGACAGCATCCTGACCCTCAGAAGTCCTGCCAGCGTTCCGGACAACTCGTTCCTGTACACAGTGCCGTACTCTGCGATTCTAATGGGGAGGTCCCTGTAGGACCTCTTGCTATTCGTGAAAACTAGGTGGTGCATCGGACAATTCATCGCTTTGAGGTAGTAATCGCCATCATCCATCTTCATTGGCGGGTACATCCCCTCCGCGTAGTGCGGCAGATGGCCGGATGTCTCGAAAAGCTCCTTCTTCCCAAGAACCGGGGTAGTCACTCTGTCGTACCCATATGCCTCCTCTGTCTCTATCGCGAAGTTCTCTATCTCCGACTTCAGCACCTCGCCATACGGTAGCCAAACAGGGAGGCCCTTCCCTATCAGCTCGTTAATCATGTAGAGCCCCATCTCCTTCCCTATCTTCTTGTGGTCTCTCCTTGCAGCCTCTTGTATCTGCCTCTCTCGTTCCT
>LUSA01000045.1 GCA_001629235.1 Marine group II euryarchaeote REDSEA-S43_B8
ACATTGGTGCGAACCTGTTGATCGACTTGATTTTGCTTTCGACCTCTTCGAGCTCCTCCCCTGAAACGAGGTCTATCTTGTTCAGCATGATGCGATCCGCGAACGCAATCTGTTCAACTGACTCGTTTTCGACACCTTCTGGCTTCTCCTCATCGAGGTGCTGGATGATGTGTTTGGCGTCGGCGACTGTGATTATTCCGTCCAGCTTGTACTTATCGACGATGTCATCATCGACAAAAAATGTCTGAGCGACTGGTGCCGGGTCTGCCAGGCCAGTTGTCTCTATCAGCACTCCATCGAAGTCCTTTATCCTCTCATGCATCCTTTTTAGCAAATCAGTCAGATCCCCTCTGACTGTACAACAGATACAGCCGTTCATCACCTCGATAATGCTCTCCTCTGAGCTCTCAACGAGGATATTCTCGTCTATCCCGACATCCCCGAACTCGTTCTCGATCACTGCGAATTTCATCTTGTGTTCAGTACTAGTAAGGATGTGGTTCAGTAGTGTAGTCTTACCCGAACCAAGAAAACCAGTCAATACTGTGACCGGTATGCGTCTATTTTCTTCCGAGGATTCGCTAACTACCATTTCTATCGTATATATGCGCCAATGTAGGTTATTTAATTCAGACTAATATTTGCATTTCGAATTTTATTATTTTCATTTCCCGACTCCCTTCCCTGTAGTCTTGCCTTTGCTAGAAATTCGCAATTCAAAGTAGGAAAATAGATGTTCGTGGTTTCTTTGTTACCGATATGTCAGAAGGAGAAAGGGTTGGTCCGATCTCAAGGCTTCTAGAAAATAGGCTATTCAGGTCGTTCCTCATTTTCTCCGTATTCAGAGCCATTTACGGTGCTGGAATAGTCATAATCACGTATTTCCTAGCCACAAGCGATGAAGCCCCGATTTGGGTTTCTATGGCCTTCCTACTTTCGTCGATGGTGATATCGAGAGTAATCTTCAGAGCGATCAAGAAGAGATGGCCTGGGCTAGCTTAGTTGCTGATTGAGGAAAACATGAGTACAAAACGAGATTATGATCTCTATCTGGCTTTCTAATCTCCGGGAGATTGAAACACTTCTTTATAAAGCCAATATTATACCCAACTTTACTTGTTGTTTAAGACGGACAAATCGTACAGTACGGAGATTGGTGAGAAAAATATGGTCCTCAATATCGGAGAAGTGGCTCCTGAATTCGAATTAGAGACAAGTGAGGGCGATATGTTCAGATTGTCCGATCTCGAAGGCCAGTGGAAGGTGGTCTTCTTCTTTGCAAAGAGCGGTTCCCCGACATGCAAGAGGGGTTGTCTGAGTTTCAAGGAACAGTATGAACTGTTCCAGTCTCTCGAACCTTCCGTTGAAGTAATCGGGATCAGCCAGGACACGGTTCAACAGCACAAGAAATTCAAGAAGGAGTTGGATCTTCCATTCCCTCTTCTTTCTGATCAGGAAAGACATGTGGCGGAGAAATTCGGAGTCCCTCTTCACCTAGGCTTGTTTCCGTCTAAATCCTCTTTCGTTATCGGACCAGACAACACCGTTCACCACGTTTACGACTGGCTTTTCAGACCTAGGAAGCACGTTGCTCAGATTATCTCGGCGCTCAGCGATGATGGAGGTCAATAAATGGACTGGAACCAGATACTAAGCGATTCTGGACTTTCTGAGAGAGAGGTCTCGGTGGTTAACGTGCTTGCGGGCAAGCCCAGCATGAAGGCTAGCGAGGTTGCTAAGGAATTGGGAGTGACGAGACTGGATGCCTACAAGGCTCTGGAGGACCTCCAAGAGAAGGGAATGGTCTCCGTAATTGCTGACAGGCCAATGAGATTCACCTGTCCCAGGATAGACCAAGCCGTCGAACAGCTCATTGAGATTCGCAGGAGACAACTGAACAGGATAGAGAGCAGTTTCGAGGAGATTCAGTCCTCCGTTGAGAGTTCAAATTTCGAATTCCAAGAGGTTGAAGCCGAAGATAATCCAAAGTTCACAATTCTCAAGGAGAGAGTTAGGATTCTTGGTAGACTGGAGAAAATGGGAAATGATTCAGAATCTGACCTTGTGATGATTCTGGGAAGATTCGGCATTCTACCACTGTGCAGGAATGCCACCATTACTTCCATCAACGATGCTGCAAAGAGAGGAGTGAGGGTTCGGGTTCTGGCTCAATTGGACAAGAGGACAGTTCGATTCTACAACGACCTTCACGAGTCTATCGAAGTTCGCCACTCGGAAGAAATGGAGGCCCAGGGTGCAGTGATGGATCAAAGTGAAGTTATCCAGTACCTGAATTCCGATGATAATCCTGTAGGGAAGGGAAAGAACGATGCTGCCCTTGTAATAGAATCTGCACAGTTCGCAGAGAACCAGAGGAACCTGATTGAGACGATTTGGGAAGAGGCCATTCCCTTCGATACCGCATCCAAGAGGTACACTGAGGAGAGGATTACTGATCCGTTGAAACTAACCCTGAACGAAGGCTCGTTCCTAGAAAAGATCCGCGAAGTTCTGATGATCGAGAAGGACCTTCCTGAGGAGGACACTCCTTTCAATATCGATGCATTCATGGCCTCGGGACTAGAGATCAGCGATGCAAGGAAGAAGCTGAACCACGGAGGAATAGCGAGTCTGAGGGATTTCGGGATTGACCTGGAGTCCTTGATGAGGCAGATAGGGAATCGAGTCGGTCAAGAGTTGGCATTCAGCCTGAGAGGTATCAGCCAAGAAATCGAGTTCCTAAATGAGATGATGGATTGGTGGGAGCACGCAGGCTTGGGTACCCTCAGCTACGATCTAGAACCGGAGTTCCACATCAAGGTACAGTTCTCTGAATTCCCAGAAGGCGGAGAATTGCCAGTGTGGGCACTGGATGACGGTATCATAGAGGGGGCTTTACAGTCAAGATATCCAGAGGGAGGGGAAATTGCTGTGACTAGGGAAGTTATCTCAAAGGATCCAGAAGCACTACATGTGTACAACCTGATAATGGCATAGTCAGAGAATTGCCGAGTTAGAAACACATGTATATATCGTCGAACACGAGAAACAAACACTCCTTCATTAATGGATTGACAACCGCAAGCGCATGAATACAAGAATGATCATGCCGATCATCGTAGGGATGTATGTGACTTTCACCATCGGTGCAATGTCTCTCAGTCCAATCGTGGCGGCAGAGGAATCTGATGACATACCAACGAACGCACAAAACACGGGGCAACACGATTCACTGGTAGCCGCGCTGGCCCATGCAGATCTCGTGACGGCGCTACAGGCAGACGGGCCTTTCACGGTCTTCGCACCCACTGACGCGGCCTTCGCGGCTGACGCTGGTCGACATCCTGACCTACCACGTCTACTCGGGATCGGTGGAGTCCTCGGCAGTGACCGACGGCCTCACTGTGACGATGCTGAACGGCGACGAGGTCACATTCACCGTAGCTGACGGAGCGGTCAGCATCGGCGACGCAACGGTGACCACCGCTGACGTAGTCGCATCCAACGGGATAATCCACGTAATCGACAAGGTCCTCATGCCTCCTGCTGATGTTACTGCGGAGGACGGCGACATATGCTACAACCTGTACACACACACAGTATCTGCTGGTGCATCTTTCGAGGAATGCATGGCTTACGCCTACTTCGTAGACTACGAAATGAACGGCCAGACCTTCACGGGGTGCTACAATTTGGTGACTCATGCTTTCACCATGGTTAGCCAAGAGGAGTGCGATTCGTACGTGTGGACGCCTGCTGTGGACATCGCAATGACCGCCCAAGCAACCACCATTCACGGATCACTGGTAGCCGCGCTGGCCCATGCAGATCTCGTGACGGCGCTACAGGCAGACGGGCCTTTCACGGTCTTCGCACCCACTGACGCGGCCTTCGCGGCT
>LUSA01000046.1:0-3039 GCA_001629235.1 Marine group II euryarchaeote REDSEA-S43_B8
CTTTCCCCCTCTCTACTTCGGGTACAGTTGGGATGTATCTGCCCACTCCTATCTCCCTTCTCAGGATGTCACCAATCAGTACCCCTAGAGCCTGAGCAGTACCTCCTGCAGCTCTGATGGGGCCGCAGAAATCGATTGAAAGAAACTCAGAGCCATCCGAGTTGCTCATTATTCTGACTTCCCCTATACCATCCAATGGGGCCACTAGGACAGCCTCAGTGAGGACCGCCAATCCCACTCTTAGTCCAGAATCAATAGCTCTCCTTCTGTCACCAGTTGCAGAATGCATCTCCTTTGTAACATGAATCGCAATCATGATTGCAGCACTTTCTCTATCGTACTTCTGCAGCAGCTCCCTCAGATGTCCCTCAATTTTTAGCGGTCGCTTAGCCCTCTTATCCGGATCAACATAGAGGTACGGGTCTTCAAGGAGCTTCTCGGTTCTACTAGCCAAATCCGACGCTCTAGGTATCTCAACTGACTCAGAAAAGTCTAGACCCTTCTTTTTTGCCTCCGCTGCGATTGTATACGCTTCCTCTATTTCCTTATCCAGAGATTCGTAATAATCCGAACGCTCAATCTCGAGCCTCTTTACATCTATTTCCTCGGCTCTGATGTTTTTGGACATGCCTTCCCCTCGCAACAGCACTACCCACTCCGAAGAGACCGTCCAAGAACATTCACCGTCATCTTGCTCGAAATTCACCTCAACAAAGGCAATCTTCATCACATTTCGTCTAGGCCAGAACAGGTAGAATGACCTCAACATCAGTGGAACAGGCTCGAGAAATACTAATTGACAGAATACGCGATCTTGCTTATCTTTTCTCCGAGGAAGAGGGCTTCACATTAGCCAGTGGAAGAAAGAGTAAGCACTTCTTTGACATGAAACCAGTCATGATGGACCCGGAATGCGCTCATCTCCTTGGAGTCCTAATTCATGATCAAATCAAGAAGATCGGAGAGGTAGATGCAGTTGGAGGCCTCGAATTAGGAGCTGTACCATTAACAGGAATTTCAATCGCTAAGGCAGAAAAGGGATCCTCATTGAGAGGTTTTATCGTTAGGAAGGAACCTAAGGGCAGAGGTGGAAGAAAGACAGGAAACCCTCCCGGGATAGAAGGATCTAGTTTACAGCCGGGGAATAGAGTAGTTCTTCTTGAGGACGTCACAACTACCGGGGGCTCCGCTTTGAAGGCGGCAAGAACCCTCAATAAGATGGGTTGTGATGTAGTCTGTTGTATTACTATATTAGATAGGCAAGAAGGAGGATTGGCAGCCTTCGAGGAGGCTGGAATAAACTTGATCCCCCTCACCCTCAAGTCCGATATCGCGAGTTGAAGAGATGGGACAGCACGACATTGACCCAGAAAATCTCCCATACCACCCATCCAAACTTGAGAGAAAGGAGTATATCGGAATCGGAGAATTTCTTTCTGTGGATATGAGAATCGGAATAATTGATGATGTTCAGGAATTCCCAGAGATGAGAAAGCCATCTTACAAGATTAGAGTTGATTTTGGACCAATAGTTGGAAGACTATGGAGCTCAGCTCAGATTACAAACTACTCCCGTTCGCAATTAATTGGAAGGATGGTAGTAGCCGCTATCAACCTAGGAGAGAAGACACTACCCACGGGCTTCGTTTCCCAATTCCTGGTCTTGGGTGCTCTAGATGCGGATGGTACAGTCAGACTGTTGGAGGCCCCAGAAGGAACTCTGCCGGGCTCAACAGTTGCATAGCTGCAATACAATACCATATTGAACCTGTTTTTCTACATTTACAATATGACATACGTAAGGATGACAACTAGTGCGGGAGAGATAGACATTCAATTGTACACAGAGGAATGCCCAGAGACATCAAACAACTTCCTGAAATTAGTAGACGATGGCTTCTATGATGGCCTACACTTCCACAGAGTAATCAAGGATTTCATGATCCAAGGAGGATGCCCACATTCAAGCGATGCAAACAATGGGAGAGCTGGTACCGGAGGTCCCGGCTGGAAGATACCCTGTGAGACATCTGCTTTAGCGAAGAAACACGACAAGCCTGGGATATTCTCAATGGCAAACGCAGGACGAGATACGGGAGGTTCCCAGTTCTTTCTTACCACGGTACCCACTCCATGGCTCGATGGAAACCACGCTGTATTCGGAGAGGTTTCTAAGGGGATGGAAGTAGTCAGAAAGATTGAGTCCACAGAGACTCGACCCGGAGATAGACCGATGTCGCCACAGAAGATAATCAGTGTAGTGAGAGTCTGATGATTAGACTGTAGTAACTATATTTATTAATAAGTTATTAATACAATTAACATGGCGAAGCATCGTGTCGGTGATCGTAGAATAATTACAGTCAGTATTCCTGAGGATATTGCTAGAAGATTGGACGCTAGGGTTGGTAAGGGTAGAGGGGAAGGAAGATCTGCCACTATTTCCAAGATGATTGAAAACTCCCTTTCTGGAGCCGCTATCAACAAGCCCAACTCCGAAGAGATAGAGTCTCGCAAACCGAACAAGACCAATCTCAAAGTGAGGGTTGAGACTGATACAATGGGCGAGATAGAAGTTCCTGCTGATAGATACTATGGGGCACAGACAGCAAGGTCTCTGATCAACTTCGATATAGGAGAAGATAGAATGCCCAGATCTGTGATTCGTGCATTCGGAATCCTAAAGCAGGCAGCCGCAGAGACAAATGTCAAGCTCGGAGTACTGGAAGATGACATTGGAAAACTGATCTCGGAAACATGCGAGGAGGTGATTTCTGGAAATCTAGACTCCCATTTCCCTCTCAGGATCTGGCAGACGGGCTCTGGGACTCAGACGAACATGAACGCAAACGAGGTTGTCGCGAATAGGGCAATTGAGATCTCTGGAGGAAAGCTGGGCAGTAAGTCTCCGGTACACCCTAATGATCATGTAAACCGCGCGCAGTCTAGTAATGATACGTTTCCAACTGCAATGCATATCGCTGCAGCCGAGGAAATACAACATCGACTAATTCCATCAGTACTGAAACTTCGACATTC
>LUSA01000046.1:3082-34462 GCA_001629235.1 Marine group II euryarchaeote REDSEA-S43_B8
CAGGAGTTTGGTGCTTACGTGTCGATGTTGGATGCCGACTTGATTAGAATTCAAACGGCCCTGAACGATTTGTACGAACTAGCACTAGGGGGGACTGCAGTTGGAACCGGCCTCAATACTCATCCCGATTTCGCGGAAACAGTCGCCGATAAGATATCAGAAAAGACAGGTCTACCCTTCATCAGTGCAGAGAATAAGTTTGCACAATTAGCAGCTCACGATGCCATCGTAGCAGCTTCGGGCGCTCTGAATACACTTTCAGCCTCGTTGATGAAGATAGCCAATGATGTGAGATGGCTTGGATCCGGACCTCGATGTGGTTTTGGAGAACTCTCTCTACCCGCGAACGAACCTGGCTCTAGTATAATGCCCGGCAAGGTCAATCCAACACAGTCCGAGGCCATGACTATGGTCTGTTGCCAGGTAATGGGGAACCACGTTGCTATCTCCATCGGTGGAAGTCAGGGAAACTTCGAACTGAACGTCTTCAAGCCGTTGATGATCCATAATCTCCTGCATAGCACAAGACTGCTTTCAGATAGCTGTGTATCTTTCTCTGAAAATTGCATACTCGGACTCAGGGCAAACGAAGCAAAGATTGCCGAGCACCTCGAGAACTCATTGATGCTAGTCACCGCTTTGAATCCACACATCGGATACGACAATGCAGCTAAAATCGCCAAGAACGCCCATGAGAAAGGACTTACTCTCAGACAAAGTGCTATCGAACTGGACCTGGTGAATGAGGAGCAGTTCGAAGAATGGGTCAGACCTGGTGATATGACTGGTCCAAGCGAATAAGCAACGGTTCCACTAGTCTTCAGAAAATTTCTGGGCCGATATCAGGTGGGAGCAACAGGGGGTTCAGCACATGGGGGAGCTTCCCCCCCTGTTAACTCCGCAGGGTCCGGGTGTCCCCCGGGCCCGAAGGCCCGGGTTCCCCCGGGTAGACGACTCCGGAACTTCATGCTCTTCCTTTGTCATTTTCCGACTCATGATAGATCTCCCTCTCACTCGCCGCATCCGCTTCTGGTATCTCGTCTCCGCTTTTCCTTTCACGTCTCGATACTGGCTTCTCCACGGGTCTCCCCGCCCTTGTTGCCTGGTGTTTCCCTTGGTTTCCTTCCCCTTCCTTGCGTCCGGTTATCTCTGCCTTGTTCCCCACCTACATGACCCAGGTTCATTCTCTTCCCCCTACGCATGTGTATCTCTTCAGCTCCTATCTCGCTCTCCCCTTCGTTACCTCCAGTTCTTCCGATTTATTCGCCGCGGCCTTTGCGTCCACAGACGCTCCAGCCTTTCCCCGATTTCCTTTCGGATTTCGGTTCTACCGCCCCGGTTTCGGGGCTCGGTTTTTGTGGCCCGCGAGTCGCGCCGAAGCGCCCTCACACCACTCCCCCGGAGCGGCAAAGAACACAGGGTAATGGGTGGCTCATAAACATTTCGTCAATATTGGAGCAGTTCACTGGAAATAGGGGTCTTTGGGAGTGTTTTTCCACTGCAAATTAGACACCTCGCAGTGCACGTATTTTCTTCCTCATCTCCGATTCTCTTCCAGAATCGATCTCTCTTTCTGGGAGCCTTCCGAAACGACGCCGGAGAACCTCCTTCTCGATTACGTGTATGCATCCGCTAATATCTCCAAAGCAAATCGTATGCTCAGTAGCGAAACAGACTACTATCCTAGATTCGTGAGAGAGCTCGAGCTGCAGATTCCCAATTGAAGAGTCGACTAGGAAAATTCCTCCTTTGTCGTTCCAAGACGAGTACCATATGCCTGCGGCTTCGTCCAACGAAGGGCCGAATGAAACTACATCAATGGATTCCAAAGACTCTATCTTCCAAGATCCTAGGGATTCGCCGGTTGAAACGACTCCAGAATCGAGCCCTGCAACCCAACTACTTCTACAATCCATTGCGCGGATAGCAGAGTCTCCTACGCTAACCGTAGAGCAGACTCCTCCATATATCTCAGTCACCGATCCATTGCTATGCCCGAAAACTATCCCTCCTCCATCTAATTTACATCCAGCAGTTATCGGCTTATTTTCTTCCAGTTCAAGATATTCAATTCCTGTTTCGGATGCAATGGCATATCCACACTTAGGCCTACTAAGTCCCATGATTGCTTGTCCTTGAAAATCAGAAAGAGACCAGGCTCTCCCTATCGTGTCCCCCCTCCACCTAACTTTTCCGGAATAGTCAATTTTCCATACCGAACCCTCTGAATAGTCCTGAATCTCGAAGTTGTAAACTGACGAAGTCACCCAAACGCATTCTGATGAAACTCTAACAAGATCGCTCGAACCCTCCAGTTCCACGCACCAAGCCTCATCTCCGGAGGACAACATAATTGCATGAACTCTATCTGACTCTGTGAAGAACAGGAAATCTTTGTTGGAATCCGAATTGGAACAAGGACCCTCGAACCTGGATCTCCACATCTCTTTACCGCTGCTCAAATCCCAGCAAGCAACCTCTCCTGATTTGGAACCAGATACCAGTAATTCCCCTGAGACTCTGACGAAGGCACACTCCCCTCCAATCTCCCTGACTAGGGAGGAGTAGTCAGTCAGACTGGATACTGTCATGTGTACCCCAGCTCTTCTAAGCACTAACTCCGTAAAGCCTCTCAACCTTTGAGCCAAGATATCTTATGAAAGCATCAGGGGAAGGGTCCTGTCCAGTTGCTTCTTTGATTAGTTCCGCTGGCTCTAGCACACTCCCCCTTGAGTGGACATTATCCTTCATCCATTTGAGTAGTGGGGAGAAGTCTCCTTCTCTAATCTGAGTATCGTGTTCTGGGAGATCTTTTCTAGCCGACTCGAGCAGTTGAGCAGCGTACAGATTACCGAGAGTGTACGTTGGGAAGTAGCCGATTGCACCCATTGACCAGTGAATATCCTGAAGCACCCCCAGTGTACGATTAGGAGCTCTAATTCCCAAGTATTCATGGTACATTTCGTCCCAAGCATCAGGAAGATCATCTACATCTATTTCGCCAGCAATGAGTTGCTTTTCGATCTCATACCTGATCATGATGTGTAGATTGTATGTGGCCTCATCAGCATCTACCCTGATTAACCCAGGCTTCACCAAATTAACTGCCTGCCACAATTGCTCTGCGCTGACTCCGTCCATATTTTCTGGGAAGAACTTCCTCCACAACGGGATGGACCATTCACAAAATTCCCTGGATCTTCCTACCTGATTCTCCCATAGACGACTTTGACTCTCATGAATTCCAAGACCGTTTGCCTTTCCTGCTGGTTGGAAGTCCAAATCCCTAGGCCTACCCTGTTCGTACGTGCCGTGACCTGTTTCATGCATTGAACCAAACAGCGATCCGAACGGCTCCTCTTCACTGTAGCGAGTTGTCCACCTCACATCGTCGGGATTAGGCCCCCCACAGAAAGGGTGAGTGGACAGATCCCTCCTTCCTGCCTCGAAGTCGAAACCTATTGCCTCAGAAACACTTTGGCTCAACTCTTCCTGTGCTTTCTGACTCCATGTGCTTTCTGTAACCCATGATAGATCTGGCCCTTCGTCCCTTTCCACTACTTCCTTAATCAGGGGTGCTACATTTTCTCTAAGACCCGAGAACAGGGGGTCGAGTCTTTCCACGGTTAGACCGCTTTCGTAAAGATCGAGCAGGGCATCGTATCTCAGACCATCATATCCGAAGAAATCGGCTTTCATCCTTGCATGACCAATCGCTATTTCGAGGTCATCACGGAAAATTGAGAAATCGTCCTTCTCCCTTGCCTCAGTCCAAGAAATCAGAGCCTTGGAACGATGCTTCGCCATCTCTTCAACGAACTCTGTAGGCAACTTCGTTGCCCTGTCAAAAGCCTCCCTCGCAAGCCTGATATTCGCCGATGTAATTGCATCCAGATCATCATTGGACTCAATCTCATCCAATATTTCTCCTATTCTGGCGTCAGTTAGCCTCTCATGGGCAGTCTTCGAAATCCAAGCAAGTTGCTCTGCCCTTAGAGGAGCCGCCTTTGGAGGCATCAGCACCTCCTGATCCCAACTCAATAGGCTCCCTATCTGTCTAATCAAGTCGATATCTTTCAGCCTCGTCAGTAATTCTTCGTACGCACTCACGTCTACTCGAGTCAGGACACAGACACATATGTTGCGGCCGAAAAAACTCTAGTCGAAAGCGAGTATTGATAGCACTCGCCACAAATAGAGTACCAAGAGAGATATGCCGAACAGTCAACTAGTCGAAGCGCTGAATCAAGCTTTATCTTGGGAACTAAGAGCAATAGCAATGTATGCTCACTATTCTGCATACGTGTCAGGGATTCACAGGCTCCACCTATCCGCTCACTTCAGCAATGAAGTCAACGAATCTGTGATGCACGCTGCCACAGTTCGCTCCGCTATCGTAAAACTGGATGGAACTGCGATAACTGAGAGAGACCCATCTCCGATAGTTCATACTTCAAACTTCAAGGAAATACTCGAAGAGGCGTACCAAACAGAAAAGACAGCAGCGGAAATTTATGGCAGGATTTTGCCGTTGGTAGAGGAACTCGGAGATTCGGAGCTTTATGATTCCCTAGAAGTAGTCTACTTCGACGAACAACGCTCAGTAGAGGAACTGAGGATGATGATGAAAGAATAGTCGGAAACACCCTGCCATTAATCCCTAATATTCATGCAGACTCGCCCAACCGTGCAATTAGTGGACCGATATGGAATACATCGAAACTATCTAGCGGTCTTACTCTTGCTGGCACCTGTATTTTCAGGATGCATGGGGGACGATTCTACCGAATCAATGGACGTCGAAGAAGAACACTGGCTTCCTAGAGTGGAGGATCGTTCGAACCTGATTTACAGAGACGATGATGTATTCAGTAGAGTATCATCTAATGGGTCATACCCCATCGATACCGTAAGATCGATTTTTGTCCCGGTTCCTGAAATTACTGTTTCAGACGGCGGTGCTGGAGTATTAGGAGGGGCCGAAGTCCACCTAGGCCTCTGGCTTCCAATCATAGAAGGATGTGATATGGACTCTTCAGAGGTCCCACAAGATTGTAGGGTACCGATAATTACCGAAATAGGCCCATACTATGATGATGGTGACGTAGACGCATTAACTCCTGCAGACAGACTAGGGAGGTTCCTCATTGAGAACTTTGTTCCTCATGGTTTCGGAGTAGCTCAGGTTAGCGTTTTCGGAACTGGGGAATCTAATCATTGCATGGACCTCATGGGTCTCGATGAACAGTTGGGTATTCATGCAGCCGTCGAGTATCTTGGCAAGGCACCATTTTCCAATGGAAATGTTGGCGCAATCGGGAAATCATACGATGGCTCAACACCATGGGAAGCGGCTGCGATGGGTTCGCCTCATCTAAAGACGATAGTCCCAATGTCAGGTCTTATTGGTATGCATGATTTAATGTGGAGAAACGGAAGTATGGAGGCAAGAGGAGCGATAATGCACAATGGGGTGTATGGAAGCTTCGGCCTCGATGGTAATCTAGAGGACGCACAGAATGCGTGTGAAGGATACATGGAGGGATACTATGCGGGCGTTGGAGCCTACCTCACTGGGGACAACCTCGCTTGGATAGGAAGCGATTACTGGGAGGAAAGACACTTCCTAACTAGGGCAATTCAGAACTATAACGGCTCCGTCTACATCATTCATGGATTGCAAGATTGGAATGTAGACCCACACATGGCATTTCCAGTACATAATATCATGATTGATGCAGGATTCGAAGTTAAAGGGCTATACGGTCAATGGGGTCACGACTATCCCGATAGAAGATCGGGACATGAGAATCTGAATTCTGGCAGGGGAGCTGAGGCTTTCCCCTACACACTAAGATGGGACTGGGCAGATGACCTGCTTGAGTGGTTCAACTTCTACCTAATGGACAAAGGTCCAGAACCTAGACTGATAGCCGAGGTCCAGGACAATTTGGGAGGTTGGCGTGTTGAGACTTCATATCCCCCAGGTGATATACACTGGATAGATATGGACATGGACTATTGCTCGATTATTGGAGGTAGTGACACTATCACCACAACCTCGAGCCTTACAGTAGAATGCCCAGAATTCGAGGAAGAAACAAGGATTGTAGGGACGCCAACCTTCCATGTTGAAACTACAATTTCTCAACTTTCCACTAGCGGCCATCTATTCGTTGAGATGGTTCAATCAAGTAACGGCATGCATCTCGGTCATGCTGTGATGGACTTGCGATTTCATGATGGAGGTAAAGATGGAGAGGTACTCTCGCCGGGCTCTACAGTGATTGCTAAAATGGAGTTCTTCGGAATGGATGTAATTGTCCCAGAGGGAGATGGAATACAGCTAATACTTTCTCAGACAGGTGAAGACTACATTCCTAGCCCGATTTCAATGATGCCAGTTTCAGTAAGCATGGGAGCCGGAAGCATACTGAGCCTGTCTTCTGTTGTTAGAGACTGCAATCAACTGTTTTTACCGCCTATGCAATCAGAATATCCGTTTTGCACCGTTGAAACCGATTGAATTGCAAGTCCCTAACCTTGATGCTATATTCCCCTACCGTCAATTCTGTGGCACGCCATAATTCAAGCCCCAATGTCCCGGTTCCTGATAGGATAATACTACATCTCTGGGAGCAGGACTTCCAAGCAGACCACTTCATAGTCACCTCACAGGTAACTCGCTCTGGGATAGCAGAATCCTGCGCTTTGCATCCTCCCAATGTCTCCCGAGCAATGAGGCAACTAAACTCTCAGGGACTGATATCTCAACACAGCAGGACCGTCAGAGGAGACAACCGAAGACAAAAGACATGGCAACTAACCGATGAGGGTAGGGAAATTGCAAGAGAGAGGATTTCTGAACTTCGTTCCATGTTAGTACTGATTAGATCGAAAGAGGGAGAGGTACTAGAAATACGAGCAGATGAGGCTGCTAACAAACTCCAAGCAGGCCTAAGTCTATTGCAGATTTTGATGCATGCGCAACATGAGGGAGTACTAAATTTCGGGGATATCCGTTTTGGAGCCCTCGTGGCCGGAGGCACTGCAGAACCGAAACCAGGGTCCATTTCACTCCTCACTGGTGCTCATTCAACATACAATACCGCTCCACCAAAGACTCGAACAGTTCATGGAAGAAAGGAAGAGATGACCAGTCTTGATAACTGGTATCAATCAGGAAAACCGCTCCTCACTCTTTCTGGGATAGCCGGATGTGGTAAGACCACTCTAGTCTCTCACTGGATTTCTGAGTTAATGACCAATTCTAGTGGACTAAATACAATGTACTATCCTTGTCAGCCTTGGGATTCCTCCTTGGGTATCGCAACTAGTCTCCTGCATCGAATAGGTATCAGAGATGAATCCGAAGACCCGTACAACGTCTTAGATACCCTTCCCTACAAGCCAGCAGCGAGATTGGAAATCGACTCATTCAGACGCCGTCTAACCGCCCATCTTCTAGATGAGGACTCATTGATTGAACATAATCAAGGAATCGAAACCCTGGTAATACTGGATGACGTTCACAATATTGGTAGTCAGGGAGACCATCTCTTCGGGGCACTTCTCCAGATAGCTGAAAATACCAATCTGAGACTATTGATGATCTCCCGCACGAATTTGGCATTCTACGATCGTAAATATGTGCATACCTTGGATAAGGTATCAGAAATGGCCTTATCAGGCCTGAAACAAGAGGAGATAGAATCATGGATAGAACAAATCAACATACCCGAGAACGTTCATGCTTCTGAGATCCATAGAGTGACAGGGGGGCATCCCCTAGCAGTAGAATTGCTCGAGATGTACGGACAGACAATGCATGAAGACTGGCTCAGGTTCCTGGATGAAGAGATTCTCAATGTTCTTCCAAAACCACACAGGGAGATCCTATCCATTTTGGCCACCTCTGATAGACCAGTACCATGGGAAAAACTAGCCAGGGCCGCTGGAGTAGATGGAAACCCTCCCGAACAACTAATCGAGAGGGGTTTGATGTTAGAATTTGAAGAGGGGATGTGGTTACACGAAGCTCTACGAGCCAGGCTATTGAGAGAAGTTGGAAAGCCCTTCCAAGAAAGATTGGACAGACTGAATAGAAATGAGAACTAGGAACTCATATGCCTGTCAAGCCAGGAGTCCATACTTTGCTTTGGCATTGCACCAGTCATCCTGTCGACTACCTCTCCGTTTCTAAATAGAATCAGGGCGGGTATCCCTCTAATTCCAAATCTTCCGGAGGTAAGCGGATTAACATCAGTGTTCACCTTTGCAATAGTGATCTCCCTCTCATCTGCAATCTGTGATAGAACGGGCCCCACCATCCTACAGGGTCCACACCATGGAGCCCAGAAATCTGCAAGCACCCACTCGTCACTCTTTGTCATCACGTCAAAGTCTGCGTCACCAGCATCAACAACCTTGCCCATTGCTACACCTAATCAATTGCATCCTATCAACATGTGTGTTGGAGTTGAGACATTCTTAGAAGGTATTGAGAACCATCCCCCCTTCCCCTTTGACAGGAAATATGCAGATTACACCTAGTATCCTTACTGCAGACTTCTGCAGATTAGGCGAAACCCTGGATGAAGCCATCGATGCTGGAATAGATTGGTTACACATGGACGTAATGGATGGCAATTGGGTCGTAAACAGGACAATCACGTTTGGACCAGCACTAATCAGGTCAGTAAGGGAAAGAGTGGGGCCGGACGTTTTCATCGACTGTCATCTGATGATCAACAACGCAGAAGAGACATGGGAGCAATATGCAGATGCAGGAGTGAACATGGTAATCGCTCATATCGAGGCTGTAGAAGACTTTCCCAGGTTAATCTCAAGTCTCCACAATTCCAGTATCCTATCCGGTTGTGTTCTAAACCCTGATACTCCTGTAGAGGACACCCTGCCTTTACTGAACGATTTAGACCTAGTTCTGGTAATGTCCGTAGTCCCGGGAAAGGGAGGCCAGTCTTTCATACCAGAAGTAGAGGAAAAGGTAAGGATTCTACGTAGAGAAATAGATATGCAGATTGAAAATGGCGGAAGAAAAACGAAACTGATGATCGACGGCGGGATCAAGTATCACAATGCAAAACTGGTAGCAGACTGGGGAGTCGATGTCGCAGTGGTCGGATCAGGACTGATTAACAATAAGGGAACCATATCTGAGAATTTAGAATCAATAACCAGTGCCATGGAAACTTAGTTTAATATCGGAATGCCTCCTTTCAGAGCCATGGTAACCTCCGATTGGATGACAAACGAGATTCTCAAGATAGTTCCCGACGCCGAGGTAGAAGTATCCGATTTACATGGAACAGGCGACCACTTCCATGTCAGAGTTATTTCCCAGAGCTTTGAGGGTGTGCTGCCTCTTCAAAGACAGAAGCCAATTCTAAACCATTTCAAGCCGTTTATCTCCGACAATACTGTGCATGCTCTAGATCTAAAATGTATGACTCCAAAACAAGCAGAGAAGAATTCTAAGACAGCTTTCGACCCACATGGTCAAGAGACAGAGTTCTTTGGGGTACATATCAGAAGACCAAGGAAGGAGTGATTGAAATGAGTTTTGACTGGACACCCGAAGAGCTGCAAAAAGTTGTTGATGAGAATAAAATTGTGATTTTTATGAAGGGCACGCCCGATCAACCACAATGTGGATTCTCAGCAAGAGGAGCCCAAGTGATCAGCATGGTAGCAAATGAACTTGGGATGGAGACATTTGCTAGTGTCAACGTCCTTTCGGATCCTAGAGCAAGACCAGCGCTGAAGGAGTGGTCTGATTTCCCCACCATTCCTCAGGTCTTCATCAATGGTGAATTGATCGGAGGGTCTGATATCGCCCTAGAGCTGTATGAATCAGGAGATCTTCAGAACATGCTCAACGATGAAAGTCATGCGTCGGAGTGAGGGGGGCTGATGACTGCGCCGGCAGATGACCGGCGCATTATGCTGATAGCCCTTGCAGGCGCTTCCCTACTCTCGTTTGCACCACTGCTCTACATACAATCCGAAACAACTCCGATTACCGGGGCCTTCTTCAGAATGGTATACGCAATACCGATCCTATTCATCCTAGTTTGGTATTTGAATAGGGAAGACAAGAGGCCCTTCAACAGCAGAATACTCACCTTTGCCGCTGGAATCCTTCTAGCCATTGACTTCGCAGGATATTATAGTGCCATTGACTACATTGGAAGTGGAATAGCAACATTGATCGGAAACTCTCAGGTAATTATTGTCACATTAGTTAGTTGGTGGCTATTCGGTGAGAGGCCAAATCGGATGATACTGCTAGCATTACCGATGGTAATGATCGGACTCGTTTTCATAGCTGGTATCTGGGATGATGAACCATATGGGGAAGATCCATTGAAGGGAGTCATAGGAGGCATCGTCGCAGCAATCTTCTACTCTTCTTTCCTGATTCTGTACAGGTACTCAAATAGAATCCAAGCCCCCTCCGCGAATCTCCAATTCGATGCTACCATAGGAGCAGCAATCGGGCTTCTTCTGGTTGGAATCGCTCCCTTGGAAAGATTGGACATCGAACCAATAGACTTCACATTGAACTGGCCTGGTCATGGGTGGCTATTCCTATTAGCGATATCATGCCAAGTAATCGGGTGGATTGCGATTACATTCGCCCTCCCTCGCCTTCCAGCTGCACATACCTCCTTCGCGGTTCTATTACAACCGGTTCTCACAATAGTATGGGGTGTAATCCTTCTTTCTGAGCAGCCTTCGTTACAGCAGATAGTTGGGATGGCCCTCATTTTCTCTGCTATCATCGCTGTGACTTTGTTTGGGGAGTCTCAAACCGGGAAAGATAGTATCGATTAGAACTTGCAGATTTCCTGCCAATTTTAAGCAGTCCGCTAACCAACCAAAAGGTGTACAGGAGAGAGATAAATGCGAGGGGATGGGATGCACTCAGCGAGAACCTTTCGTCCTGTACGGTCATGGCAGGCAGGAGGCAATAGTTAATCGTTGTGAGGAAAGGGAGGAAATCTAGCCAGAATTACAGAAAAAAAATATCTATTTACTCTACTGTCAGAATCTCTGGACCGCCCTCTGTGACGTATACTGTGTGCTCGAATTGCCCCACAACTCCCTTATCGACATCCCTGAGTGCGCTGTAGACCTCTAGGAACCTGATCGATGTCAACTTCTTGATTAGAGCTCTCCATTTCCTTCTCAGGGACGCCTCGTCCTCCTCTGGGAAGGGTTTGCTAAGCAAAGGGAATGCCCACCTCTCTGCGAAAGGTAGTGTGTTGTATCTCTCTTCGATATATCTTGCCATAGTAGCGCCTAGTGGTTTCAACTTACCCTTAGATAGGGCCTTCCTAATCTTCACATCTCCGGTAACTCTCAGGATATTGGATGAATCAGAGGGAGGGACATTCTCAATCATCCCACTTTTTCCTGTGGTATTGAATGGCTCAATAGCATATACTCCCCCTGCCTCAACCTCTCCTTTGTAACCAGGATTATTAGGACCACATGCGAACATAGGTATTGAAACTCCAGAGTGCAGATTCCATCTTTCCATCTTGTGACCGCTAAGATTCCTGATTGGTTCAAAGCCAGCATCTATCGATGCTTGTTGTGCCGCCTCTCCGACCACATGCCATGGAGTTCCTGGGTGCATCTTTTCGATAGCTGCATCTCGTGCCTCTCTCGCTGCTCTGATCTGCTCAGTATGCTCTCCCCCATTCCCCACTTCTACTGTGAGAGCATTGTCTCCTAGGGCCCCTTTGATGTGTACGCCAACATCTAGCTTGACCAAGTCCCCTTTCTGGAAGATCATCTCGCCCTCAAAACCCTCAGGAGGAGTCAGCTCTGTGTTGGAAGTGTAATGTGCCGCCATTTCGTTTACAGATATAGTCACAGGGAATGCAGCCTTACCTCCGTGCCTTCTGATGAACCTCTCTGCTGAGTCTATTACTTCTGACCACTCCTTTCCTTCTACAATCTCTCCCTTTATTCCTTCAAGCGTTCTTCTGGCTACGTGACCGGCATCTCGCCATTGTTTCAGATCCTGCTCTTCCACCATGACAAAACTTCCTCCGAACTTATCTTCCCTTCTCTGATTACCTCAATACTCAACGACTCAGGTGATTCGCAGACCGTATGCCATGCTATCAAAGTACTGGGTGGTCCTCCTTCACAGACGCCATCGACCCCGACAATGGATTCCTCGGTCCTTCGAAGAGACTCTGCGGCTTCAACACAATCTAGCAACGGCTCCTGTCCAGAAATATTTGCACTCGTAGCTGTCAGCGGGCCCGTCTTACTAAGCAACTCCTTGGCCGTTCTATTCGATACCACTCTAACGGCCACCTTGTTCCCTCCGAGTCTGGAGTCCATCTCATTCTTTGCTCTAAGTATTATAGTCAGAGATCCTTCTGGAAACACATTAAGAATTTCGTTTACGTCATCAGGGACATGAACTATCTCACTAGCCTGACTCAGACTCACAACACCGAGACTCACAGGAGCTCCACTATTTCTCCCCTTTATCCCGTAAAGTCTGTCTAAAGCATTTGAATCTGGGATACAACCCAGTGCAGGCAGCGTAGACGTAGGATAAACGATACAACCTCCTGAAAGAACCCATTCGATGGCTTCTTCCAAGTCTACACCTACCTGATATTCTTCCTACTCGCTGGAGGAAGCGACTCAGAATGTGCGACGATTGTACCTACTCTTAGATCTAGATTTGATTGATGGGTATGCCTCTGAGAAATCCTCGCTAATTCGTAAACACCGAAGTACAGGTTTACAACTGGAAGTAGGTAGAGTAGCTTCGCAAAGGCCCTCCTATCCCAAATATTGCTTTCCACTTTACTCCCATCTTCCATAACGATGGCGATTCCCAGAACTTTTTGACCAAGAGACCTAGAGAATGCCAAACCCGTCAATCTCCAGTACAGCCAGTGGGTAGTGAGAAAAATAGCAGCGAAAGCAACAGAATAGTGGAAATCCGAGGAAGCCCATAGAGAGATGTTCAATGCGTTTGCAATCATTCCTCTAGTAGCCAAATTTAGAATCGAGACAACGATAACTACGTCAATCACGAAGGCTACAAGCCTCTTTGATCCCGAGGAAAGGATCGTACCATCCGGGACCGACCAGTGTCCTTGCTCCTGGGAAACAATGGCCTTGGCTAGAGTCCCCCCTCCATGTATGGAGATGGGGGATTCATGATCGCCCATTGTCACGCCTCACGCTGTACCCAAGAGATGCCATGCCTCAAGTTTGCTACTCCTGATGTGATCAATCCAGGCTCTCCAATTATCGTCATGTCTGAGAGTTTCCGGGTTACCGACCACTATGAGGCCTCTCCTAGATCTGGTTAGTGCTACGTTCAATCTCCTACCATCCGAAAGGAAACCTACATTTCCATCGGGGTTAGATCTTACACTGGAGAAGACTATCACGTCCTTCTCCCTTCCTTGGTACCCATCCACCGTCCTGACCTCAACATCCTGCATTGACTCTGGAATCATGTCCCTTATCGCCCGTACTTGGCCGGCATATGGGGTAACTATCCCTATGTCCGAGAATTCTAGTCCACCCTCTTCGATTAGTCCCATCAATATCTTCACAACCCATGAAGCCTCCACAGAATTCTCCTTCGAGGCTCCGTCTGGAGATAGTAACTCCTCGCCCTCGACAGGTAGGAATGCTAGAGGAGCATCCCAATCAGGCCAGAGCATACCTGCAGGAGCCTCTCTATCCGATTTATCCACCCCGTCCTCGAGTTTCCCATCGTAGAATCTCTTGTTCGGAAAATCAGAAATTGAAGGGTGCATCCTGTATTGGGTGGTAAGCATGAGCGGAGCGACACCCATCTCAATTAGGCGTTCGAATAGGGACCTATCCAAACCACCTTTCTCAGCCCGACGTGAAATGACGGTTGGAGGCAGTTGTCTATGGTCTCCGACAAGGACAATCTGTCTAGATCCCTTAACCAGGGGAACCAATGATGCTGGCTCCGTCGCCTGAGTTGCCTCGTCGATAAGAACCCTAGAAAACCTCCTTCCGTCGAGTAGATCATGTCCGGAACCTATACACGTACAACATAGAACCTGAGCCCTATCATCCTACGGGATAGCTTTTCATTCCTCTCAATCTCCTCGATCAAGTCCCTGTTAAGCTCATGACTCTCCATTCTAGCATCCATTGTGGCTTCTCTCAGGCTCTCTCTTACCTTCACTGGTTGTCCGAGTCTTACAGTCCTGATTCCTCTTTCAAGCAGACCCTCTAGCAGGTTATCGACAGCAACATTAGAATCTGCGACAGCTAGGACGGTACCAGTATCCTGAATCGCCCAGTTCTCCAGTATTCTTACCGCAGTATGAGTCTTTCCCGTACCCGGGGGACCCTGAATCAAAGTCAATCTCCTACTGATTCCCATCTTGGCAGCCTCCCTCTGGGACTCGTTCAGATCACTAGGAAGTGGAACCCTGACCTCCTTTGCTCCTTTCATCTCTGGAATTAGGGAAGCGGTAGCTTCTGGATTGTGAACAAGCCCAAGTAGCAGCTCCCTTAGTGGAGCGCCTCCATCCTCTTCGAAAATTGAATTCAACGCATCTCTCATTCTGTCGAATGCAACTCGATTGGCTCCCCTGTCAATCCTCCACGTTCCTTTTCTAAGTCCCTTTGGAGCCTCGGGTAGCACCACTCTAATCGAGTCTCTACTTCTATTGCTGACTACTGCCTCTATGGGTTTTTCAGTCAATGGATTGCTCCTACTAACCATGATGATGTCGCCCTGCCTGAATCTATGAGAGCCCAAACCCCTCCCCGCTCCTCTTCGAAATCTTATCACTCGTTGGCCGAATAACCAGCCGTCAGTCTTAGCGCTCAAACCAAAAAGAGCAATTCCATTTGCTTCGAGCTTCTTATCCGACCAATTCCTCAATCTCTCCTCAGTCATTGCTAACTCGTCTTCTAATTCCCATCTGATCAGACGAAGATAGGCTTCATGGTGGTCCTGGCTCCTCTGGAAGCGACTCGCGATATCCTTCTCAGAACCTGCCACGACCTACCGTCACCTCCAGCCCCTATCACGGTTACTTGATGAGCCTCTGACTCAATAATCAATCCATTTCCAGTGAGAATTAAACGCTCGAAGTATTCGAGAGAAACATCCAGGGGGGACGGGACTGGTGTTTGACAGATTCAAGTCATGGAGCAATTCAAATTCTAAGGGCTTAGTTTGCCCATCTTGTCAGCACACTAATCAAGAGGGAACAAAGGTTTGTACGAGATGTTACTATCAGATTGATCGACCTTCCTTCCAGCAGAATTCCGGACTAGAAGAGGACGAATCTACAGATCTTCTAGACCAACTTATGACCGAGATTGAACATGAGGAGGAGGAGGAAATCACACCCCCTTCATTCGCATTAGATGACTTAACAGTCGAGGTTTCACAATACGGGGATGGAGAAGAAATCGTACTCGATAGAAAGCCAGACTTCGACTCCATGATCCCTTCAGAGGAAGATGTCGATGAGGAATACGAACTGACTGCAGATGATATCCCCCAATTTGTCCAGAAGTTCGAGGTTCCAAAGGATTTACCAGAGGAAGAGGAAATTATTCAGCAGAGACAAATCGAATTAATTCAACCAAACTCTGAAACACCAACGTTCGTACAACCTTCACCTCCAAGTGAATTAATCGAAGCAGAGGAGAGTGGGATGCCGCTTCCTAACCAACCACAATTGGAGTCAGAAGACTTCGATGGAGATGGTAGGATTGACGAATTCGAAGCGGCATTCTCCACAGAGTCCACGGAATCGGACACCTCTCCGCAAATACCTTCTGCTCCTTCATTTTCAATCCCTAAAATCACCTCTCTTCCTGTACAAGAGGAAAGAGTCGAATCCTCGTCAGAAACAATACCAAAGTTGCCCTCGGCTCCAGTTATCCCTCAACAGGAAATTCCTCCAGAACCAAATGAGCACTCTGAAGAGACCCCTACTTTTTGGCCTTGGCAGCAACAAGAAGAATGGCCCGCAGCAGAAATAATCAAACAATTGCAATCTGCAATCAGATCAGCAAAGGAGCAGAATACAGCCCAAGCCACCGTACTATTGGATGAAGTAGGCCCTCATCTGGGGAACAGGACCTCATTGGTGTATTCAGTAGGAAGACTACTCATGTCGATTGGTAGGAATTCAGAAGCGAGGAAGATGGTGGAATCCGCGATAAAACTACATCCAGATGACCCAGACCTAGTTCGAGCGAGTGAGAAACTGATTTCATAACCTAGATGTCGACGCAGAACTGATGCGGTGGGACCCCTCCCCGAGAATGATGCAGAGACGAGCCACCTCCACCATTCGAGTGGATGAGGGACTGGTTCTAAGACCAGCTTCAAAATCTCACATAGCAGAAATAGTCGAAGCATTCGAGGAGACCTGGCCAGATGTGATGAGGGCAATGCCGTGGATAAATCCAGATAAGGAAATAAGACCTCAAATCGAGGATTTCATCAGAGACACCGAGAGGAAGGGCAGATCAGGTCTTCTTCATCACTGGGTGATGATACGTCCATGGGATGGTTATGTCATTGGATTAGTCGGTTTTGATAGAGTTACTAGATCTGAGAGGGCGACTTGGAATTTGGGGTATTGGGTTAGGAGCTCGGAACAGAGACACGGATATGCCAGGCGAAGTATAGACTCAGTTCTAGATTGGTTGGGACAGGTCGGTGAGATGATTGTAGAAGTCAAGGTCGACCCCAATAATACAGCCGGTTCAAAGACCGTAATTAGAACCGTTAAGAAATGGAAAGGAGAGAGATGCGTTTCGGGAGATTCCCCGATCACTGTTGCTGGAATCAGGACAATGCACGAGTGCCATTTGATAGAGTTGGGACCCGGAACATCCCCATCATAGGCAGACACAACCGTCGACCCATTCAAAAAACACCCCTTGACTGGAGATTCTGCCCAACAGGGCAGTGATTGCCATGTCCCCCCCAGAACCCCGACAGACTCTTCCCGATACGGACCCAGAGGAGACGGATGAATGGCTGGAATCCTTGAGGACCTTAGCATCGTCACAGGGCACGTCAAGGGCGCGGCTACTCCTACAGGAGGTAATGTCAGAAGCGTCTTCCTTGGGGATTGACATTTCCCCATCCAGAACCCCGTACGTTAACTCAATTTCCATTGAGCAACAGTCTCCATATCCTGGAAACCTAACATTGGAGAAGAAGATCCAGAATCACGTACTCTGGAATGCAGCCGCTATGGTCTCAGATGCAAACAGGAGAATGGACGGAATAGGCGGGCATATTTCCACTTACGCCTCAAGCTCGACTTTGTACGAAGTAGGATTCCAGCATGTATTCAGAGGAAAGGATCTCAATGGCATTGGAGACGCCTTGTTCATCCAGGGACACGCTAGTCCTGGAATTTATGCTCGAGCATTCCTAGAAGGAAGAATTTCCACAGATCAGATTTCTAACTTCAGGCAGGAGGCCTTCGTGGAGGGACTGTCTTCATACCCCCATCCACGACTAATGCCAGAATTCTGGGAGTATCCTACCGTTTCGATGGGTTTAGGGCCACTTGGTGCCGTAATGCAGGCGAGATTCTGGAAGTATCTCGACCAAAGAGGAATCGCAGATACATCGGAAAGTCGGGTTTTCGCCTTCTTAGGTGACGGAGAGATGGACGAACCAGAGGCAATAGCTTCCATAGCAGTAGCCGGTAGGGAACAGTTGGACAATCTAATCGTGGTAGTAAACTGCAATTTACAGAGGCTAGACGGTCCTGTAAGAGGTAATTCCAGCATAATCCAGGAACTAGAGGGCCTATATCGAGGAGCAGGATGGACAGTAATCAAGCTAATTTGGGGGTCCGGATGGGACAGAGTATTCCAAAGAGACACAAAAGGAGAGCTTCTGGAGAAGATGGAGGGGATCACTGATGGGGACTGGCAACGACTCAGCACTCTATCAATCGACGATTTCCGAGAAGAGATGTTCTCTGGAAGCGAGTATCTGAAGGCCCTGGGAACCTCTATTTCTGATACTGAGATAGAAGGCCTTACCAGAGGAGGTCACGATCCAGTAAAGGTGTATTCTGCATACAAATCAGCTATTTCTGCAAAGGGTCCAGCTGTAATTTTGGCACATACAGTGAAAGGCTGGGGAATCGACTCTTTCGAGGGTAGGAACTCAACTCACCAGAAGAAGAAGATGACCATCGACGATCTGAAAGCTTATCGTGATGCTCTGGAGATTGATATCGAGGACTCCAGACTCGAAGAAAATCCCTTCATCGCACTAGGAGAAGACTCTGATGAGATCAAGTATCTTACCGAAAGAAGAACCGCCCTCGGTGGATATCTACCCTCAAGAAAACCCTCGAAAATTAACTTCGATCTTCCCGGACAAGACACATATTCCGCATTCGACCAGGGTACCCCAGAAGGTCAAGAGGTTTCTACAACCATGGCTTTCGTTCGCCTGCTAAGAAATCTGATGAAATCAGAGATAGGCTCCAGAGTCGTGCCCATCATTCCCGATGAAGGCAGAACTTTCGGGATGGATCCACTATTCAGCGAGTTTGAAATCTTCGCTTCTAGAGGCCAGAAGTACACTCCAGTAGACCATAAGATGCTCCTAAACTACAAGGAATCAGAATCAGGTCAGGTCCTTCAGGAAGGAATCTCAGAGGCAGGAGCCATTGCCTCATGGATATCAAGTGCTACTTCGTATTCTAGTGCAAACTCTGCTACTATGCCTTTCTACACCTTCTACTCAATGTTCGGATTTCAGAGGGTAGGGGATCAGATTTGGAGTGCTGCAGACGCTCGCGCCCGAGGCTTCCTGATGGGCGCGACAGCGGGGCGGACAACGCTTAACGGAGAGGGTCTACAACATCAGGATGGACACAGTCTACTGATGGCCTCGGCAGTTCCTCACTGTCGAGCATGGGATCCTGCATATGCCTACGAGCTAGCCGCTATCATCAGACATGGAATAGATGAGATGTGGGGCCAGAATCTTGATGTCTTCCACTATGTTATGCTTTACAACGAGAATCAGCAACAGATGCCAAAGCCACCTGACGTGGATGATGGCATCGTTAGGGGAGCGTACAAAATAGAAGAAGTGGGAGAGGGAAGAAAAAAGATTAGGCTACTCGGATCCGGTCCAATCCTGAAGAACGTTAGGGAGGCTGCCTCGGAACTACTCAGTGAACACGGGATATCATCAGAGGTTTGGTCCGTTACCTCCTATGGGGAACTTCGCAGGGAAGGTCTTGAGCACGAAAGATCAAGACGCCTTAACCCGGAAATTTCCGAAGAACCATACGCCTCCAGATGTTTTGGAGACGACACGCCCACAGTCGCTACTTCTGACTACATCTGCTCCGTCCCTGAGATGATTCAGAGATGGATAGGAGGCAGATACATTGTACTTGGAACAGATGGGTTCGGAAGATCCGACACACGAGAAGCCCTTCGTTCGTTTTTCGAAATAGATACAAACAGCATTGTTGTTGCAGCGATTTCGGCATTGGAGCAGGAAGGAACATTACCTTCTGGCACGGTAGAGAAAGAATTGGAAAAGAGGAACCTAAACAAAGAGAGAATAGACAAGACAGAGTGATTACAATGGGTAGAATCTCAAACGCTGTCAGATTCACATTTAGATGGGTCCCATGGGTCATCACGGGAGCTTCGTTAGCCTATCGTAGACTCCCGGATAAATCTCAGACCGAAATCAGAGAAGTAGCAAAGGAGCCACGTAAGTGGGGAGAGGGATTGGAGAAGGCTTGGGATGCTTCTAGAATAGGGTCTGAGCATTTCCAAAAGACATCAGGAACATTGGCCAACATACTGATTGGGAGAAGGGTCAGTAGAAAGGAGAGAATTCAAGCTAGAGACGACTTGGCTGCTTTGAGTTTAGTAGTGCCTCCTCTGAGAGTTTTCATGATTCCAGGAAGTCAGATTCTTCTGGGGATAATGGCACGAGTTACTCCTTGGCGACTAGTTCCAGATGCTTGGATTCCTCTGAACGCTCTGAAGAAGATCAGGGAGGAAGAAACACCTTCTTTAGATCAAGAAAGCACCCAAGTTAGAAGGATGCTCGGCAGATAACTCATTCAATCATAGTAATATTGGAAAGGAAGTAGTTATGCTTCAGCGCATCTTCTAGGCTAATCCAGTCAGGGACCTCGCCCTTGAAATTATCATATCTGTGTCCCGGAATAAGCCTCCAATCTGGAGGCAGACTACTGAGAATCTGCTTGGCTCTAATCAAGCTCCTCTGCTGTGCTTGCGGATCTCCTCCGGGAAGATCAACCCTCCCAGCGCTCCTGACGAAGAGAAGATCACCAGCATGGTAGACTCCATGTCCGTGGAAGGTGACGTGACCAGGTGCATGACCGGGTGAGTGAGTAACAGTAATCTCAATAGATCCTGCAGACCAATCCACGCTTTCCCCGGGCTCACAATCCCAAGTATTGGTGAAGTCCACCTTTCTGAATACAATATTCCCCAATAGGCTAGGCACTTTTGCATCTTCATGCCCCCAGACCTCAAGATCTGGGAATCTATCTATCATTCCTGGAAATCCTGCTGCATGGTCTCGATGAGTATGCGTATACAGGAGGTGTGTAGCTCGGAGTCCTTCTTCTTCCAACTTAGAGCACCACTTCTCAGCGTTGAATGGATCAACGATTGCGACAATTTCATTGGATCGGTCCACGAAGGCAGTATTCATGTTCATCAGCGAGCCCATTTGGGTTACCCAGACTTCTACTCCATCTTCCCAAATCGAAGTATGAAACTCTCCCTCGGACAGCATGAACCTTGCGAGTAAGACATAGGACAAAGTCGTAATGCATATACAAGCAATACCAAGCGGTAAGTTTGAGCAAATGCCATACGACGCCCAAGAGATCGAATCGCGATGGCAGAAGAAATGGTCCGAAGACAGAGTTTTCGAGGCTGAGATTGATGATTCTAAACCGAAGTTCTACTGCCTTGAGATGTTCCCATATCCATCTGGGCACATGCATATGGGCCATGTCAGGAACTACTCTATCGGCGATGCGATGGCACGCTTCCAGAGATTAATGGGAAAGAACGTACTCTATCCGATGGGGTATGACTCATTCGGAATGCCAGCGGAGAATGCCGCCAAGAAAGAAGGCGGGCATCCTCATGATGTCACACATAGCAACATCTCTAGCATTCGTTCCGACCAAGAAAGGATGGGCTACTCATACGATTGGAGGAGATTCTTGGCGACATCTGATGTGGATTACTACCGTTGGAACCAGGAGATGTTCCTAATCCTCAATGAGAGGGGCCTGATTGAGCGGAAGTCGGCTCCAGTAAACTGGTGCATTGACTGTGATACCGTTCTGGCTAATGAGCAGGTAAGAAACAATAGATGCTGGAGATGCGGATTGGAAGTAGTCCAGAGAGACATGGCACAGTGGTTCGTAAGGATGACCGAGTACTCCGACGAGTTGCTCGATGAACTCGAAAATATCTCGTTCCCCGAGAATGTTAAGGCTATGCAGAGGAACTGGATAGGGCGCTCCAATGGAGCCCATCTTGACTTCCAAGTGGCCGATTCTTCATCAGTAATTGGAGTATTCACTACCAGGCCTGACACCATTTTCGGAGTCACTTTCCTAACTTTGTCACCCGAGCATCCTTTGTGTGAAGAATTGTGTTCAGGTAGTGAGTGGGAAGAAGGATGGAGAGCCCTCAAAGAAGAATGCTCACGAATGTCTGAGTTCGAGAGAGTAAACATGCTGAAGGAGAAGAAAGGTGTCTTCCTAGGGAGGCATGCAATCAATCCACTGAACGATGAGAGGGTTCCAATATACGCTGGTAATTTCGTGGTCTCTACTTATGGAACAGGTGCTGTGATGGCAGTCCCGGGTCACGATCAAAGAGACTTCGATTTCGCAACCGAGTACAATCTTGAGATAAGGAGGGTACTCGAAGAAAATCGGAGTGGCGACATCAACGAACCAATGAATAGGGCATTCGAAGGATACGGCCCAATGATCAACTCTCCAGTAGACGGTTTTGACGGACTCTCCGGAGATCAAGCAAAGAGTGCCGTAATTTCCGCTCTAGAAGAGAAGCAAGCAGGACATGGCAAAGTTGAGTATCGTCTTAAGGATTGGCTACTGAGCAGACAGAGGTTCTGGGGGACTCCTATCCCCATGATTCATTGCAAGTCATGCGGAATTGTTCCTGTACCTCGGGAAGATCTTCCGGTTGAGCTACCCCTAGACGTAGTGTTCACCGAAGACCAAAGTGGCAATCCTCTCGAGTCGCACCATAGCTTCGTGCAAACCATTTGTCCTAAATGCGGAAGTGAAGCAAGGCGAGAGACCGATACAATGGACACATTCTACGACTCATCATGGTATTTCATGAGATTTTGCGATGCAAACAACGACGACTCCCCGTTCGATCGCTCTGCTGTAGATTATTGGATGGATGGCGGGGTTGACCTGTACATAGGGGGGATAGAACACGCTGTCATGCATCTACTCTACGCTAGATTCTTCACAAAATTCACCAGAGATGCTGGGATGAATGAGGTCGGGGAACCATTCGGAAGGTTGGTCTGTCAGGGGATGCTCAATGCTCCTGCCCCGTACTGCTCCGATTGCAATTCTGAGTACCATGTTGACTACTTCGAATCCGCTTGTCCATCCTGCGGAAAAGAACTATCCAGCAGATCAGCAAAAATGAGCAAATCTCTTGGAAACACAGTTAGCCCCGAAGAGATGATTTCCAGATTCGGAGCGGATACGGTAAGGCTGTTCATTCTATTCGGTGCTAATCCTGAGGCAGGAATGGACTGGTCTGATAGCGCCTTGGAAGCTAACCATCGCCAGATCAACTCTCTTTTCGACGCCATCGATGAAGCAATGGCACTATCCGACGCTCCTTCGAAAATTGATAGATGGCTGTTATCGAGAATGAGGGCTAGTCAGAATAGATGGATCGAAGCAATGTCCGATGTCAGTCTAAGGGAGGGGGTGATGATAAGCCACTTCGAAATGCTATCGGATTGGAATTGGTACCTTCGAAGAGGGGGTTTGGATAGAACTACTGCAATGAAATTCTTAGAGGGATGGATTCCAATGCTCGCCCCCGCAACACCTCACATTGCAGAGGAATTCTGGAATAAGTTCGGCGGAAAAGACCTCCTAGCAGCACTTGAGATCCCTACTCTGAGCATCGAATCAGATGACTTGCACATCTTGGCCGAAGAGGAATACGTGAAGAACGTCATATCCAGTGCGAGGAATCTCAGGACTCTGGCAGAGAGACACTCCAAGAAACCGATTTCCAGAGTAGTCATACAGACGTCTCCAATATGGAAATCAGATCTAGCATCGGAGGCTATCAAACTTCACATCTCTGAGTTTGACTTCAAAGCAAACGGTCAGGAGCATGTCAAATCTCTGGAAATATTCAATGAAGAGTCAATAAGAGGCGAGATTTTTCATTCGTGGAACTCAATTACAGTTGGAGGGAAGAAAACTAGAGGAAAAATCTACACCTGGTCAGATGGATCCAGATATCTACTATCAGAGGGAATTGATGAACTAGGTATTATCTCAGCTAACTCAGATTTCATTGCATCAGTCCTAGGAGTCGAGAATGTCGAAGCCTACAGGGTAGGAGAAGGAGAAGACGTCGGGGGGAAGGCAAGAATTTCCTTCCCGTTAGAACCCGGAATTGCTTTCCTGTAGGTGAATCATGGCTGCAAAATCTACTACAACCGTCCTTTTCGATGACCAATGCGGTAAATGTACCAGATGGGCAGATTTCATCCAGAAAAGAGACCCATATTCGAGAGTAAAACTAGTGGGCCAGACCAGCCAACAAGGAAAGGAGATTTTACTAGACATCCCAAAGGAAATGGAGGGACTGGATTCTATTTTCCTGATTTCTAATGACGGGAGATGGTTCCCTAAGAGCGCTGCTATTTGGAGAGTATGCAGACAACTGGCATTTCCATGGTCTTTAGCATCAATAATGCTTCTTGTACCTTGGCCAATTCGGGACTTCTTCTACGATGCTTATGCAAGAATGAGAAAGTAGTCTCTGACAGGTGGGTTCATGGGGCTCCAACATCTGGAGGTACCATTGAGTGAAGACGGGAGTGCCAAGCGGCGTCGAGGACGTCGGGGCCGCCGCCGAAGACCAAGGAAGGGGAAATCCGCCTCCAAGGAAGATCGAAATCAGATGGAACACGAACGCGGTTTCTAGGGGGGTACAGAATAGAGCAGGGAAGATTGCCTGTATCCCGGGCGAATTTGGCTTTCTTCCGGAGGAGAGAGTCCAGGAAATTGCTTCGGATCTGGATGGTCTACCAATCTCATTGGAACAGGCCCTTTCCCTCAGAGCGGCACTAAATCAGGAGAAGAGCGTTTACTCTCACTCAAAATTGATGCGTAGGTCGAATGAGCTCAGCAGGAGGTATGATTCAGGAGAAAGCGTGATTGCTCTCTCTAAGAGGTTTGATGCACCACCAGTAAACACATTCAGAGCTATACTAACCGGACGAGGCTGGACAAAGACCAGGATTAAGGACACACTAAACAAGAATCCCTCCAAATTAAACCAGAGAGACAGAGAGCAATTCGAACTCGCTGAGTCAGTTGACCGAGTTAGTTCGGTCAACCAGACCGAGACTCAGAGCGCAGCAGAGGTTTTCGAAGAGATACTATGTGACCACTTCTCCTCCTTGGGGATACGATTCAGACGCCAAGAGGAACTACTCAGGGAACAGACGAAAGAGGAAGGTAGAGCAATCATCACTCCAGACCTACTTCTGATCGATGATGTCAGAATAAATGGAATTCCATGTGCCTGGATAGATGCTAAGCACTTTTTCGGGGCCGATCTAAAGTTTCCAAAGAAGAAAACTCAGAAGCAGGTAGACAGGTATGTAGCCGAGTATGGGCATGGAGCGCTAGTTTATCGACATGGCTTCTGCGACGGACTAAGGCTAAGAGGGGCGATCAAGCTCGACTCCAGTCCTTTGGATCTAAAGCCACTGGAGGATTTCCATGAGAATTCTAAGTCTTAGCCTCTATCGTAATCCCCCTACTCTACTGGAGAATGAAGAGAGTTCGTAACCCTCCAATTCCTGCGAAATCTTGTAGATCCAATCTTCTTCTCCATGTGGGTCCTTTGGTACAATTACGACACTCTCGCCCAACATACAAAGCATAGCAGACAAACTATCAGAGAATCCCGAACTATCAATCGCCTTGTTCACAGACTCGATAATTTCCAATCTAGATGCATCCATCTCAAGCCCGCTCTCAGATGAGAATCTTAGTGATTCCTCAATAAGTTCCGGCCACCTGTGCTCCTTCCATTCTCCTTCAGCGATTCTCTCCATTGCATGTTCTCCTGCCAGGCAAATCTTCCTTCTCCAATCCTCATTATCGATGTAACTTGAGGTGTGCCTTCCGGTCTTCTCTTTCCAAGAAATTAGAATCGGAATTTCTACAGACCAACCCTGGGATACTCCTGGTCCACTATCCAAAAGAGATCCCGAAAATGGGGAACCGGCAGCAATTCTTCTCTCCACTCCTCCCGAGGAAAGAGCAGTCGTATCGCCCAAACCGCTAGATCGCTTTCTTTCAACAATGTGGGCAACGAGAAAGGATCTCCTCACACACTCTTCGTGGGGGATTCCGATTGCTCTCTGAATAGCCATCGATGATGCTACTGCACCCGAAGCCGACATTCCGAAACCCTGAGACGTCGGTAAGGACATTATGATGTCCAGCTCCCAATCAAAATCTCCTATCTCAGGAATCTCCTCCCCTAACTTCGACAGTACGTCTTGATACATTCCTGAGCCGTATTCCCCATTCTTGAATCTGACAATCATCTCTCCGGAGCCTTTCTCTCCTTTCGCTATTGCCTCTACTCCGTCTTTGAGGCAAATACCCGCTCCTCTGCTTCCTTGATACACCGGATCTTCACTTGAATCATCAATCGTGAAAAGAAGAGTGATGTGCGCCCCGCACTGGCCCCTGCCCAGAACTATAGACATGGTAACTCATCCAGCAAGATGGTAATGAATCATTGTAATTCATAGGGAACTTGCAAGGTCCTTCTCAAGAGATCCAAACCTTCCTGCAAGCTCATCCACTGCCTTCATGAAAGCAGTTTTTGGACTCATCGAACCATCTGTCTCAAACGAAAGAATAAATTCTCCTGAGACCTCTTCGAGAGAAATTGCATCCTTGAATGTCCTTGATGCTTCAGTCCCCTCTCCTACGTGATTCAACTCATCAGAAAGAACGGCAACCTTGTCAACATCTTCCAACTTTCCATCCTTGTTGAAATCCTTGGCTGAGATTTCTAGGTCCATGTCCCAGAGAATCTTTGCCTTGGTTTTGTTGTTCAGCACCCCAATCCTTCTCGGGTGGAAAGTAACGCCACATACTGGGGACCACTTTGTATAATCCCTTCCTCTACCCATAATGGCAGTCGCATAGAATTCTATCATTTGCCCCTTCATTAGCTTGGTAATTGGTATGCTCTTGAATTCGTCTGGAATCTCCAGAGCTTCCTCTCCAAGATACTTCATATCGCCTGCAGTAACCAAACGTCCTTCCTCAGAACCGAAGACCACACAGGTGTAAATCATCTGACATTCTAAGCAGCCCCTGTCAGCCTCAACAAGATCCTTACAATTAGGGCACTCATCTTGGAAGTAGAACTTGTCATGCACGGTAGGAATAGGAATCATAGCAAGCCTCTGAGCGACCATTTCGTCGGGAATGGGTCCGGTAGTCTCCCATATCTCCTCATCTTGCTCCTTTGTACCGAGCTGGAATCTAACGCTGTCAATAGCCATCTTTGGAGTATCTGAAATTAGTGACCTCCTGAGCGCATTGGCGAAGCTCCTGTCTGTCTTAGACAGAAGTACCTGTATCTTGTTGTCCTCTTCTTTCAGTATCTTGGTCTTTACCATTTTATCACTCCAATTCAAACTCTTCTGCCTCTCCTTCCACCCTTGCTCTTGGTTCCATCAGTTGGCATTGGAGTCACGTCCTCAATCCTCGTAATCCTGACACCAGCACGAGTAAGTGCTCTAATGGCGGCGGTTGCTCCGGGAGCGCTGTTCGATCTGTTCCCCCCTGCTCCTCTGTATTTCACAATAACTTGATCAAAATCCTTCTCAGCTAGCATTTCGGCAATCTTCTCAGCAGCCCTTGTAGCAGCAAACTGTCCACCAGAGTCGCTTCCACCCTTAGTCACCATTCCTCCTGAAACCTTGCAGACCGTCTCTGCACCAGTTAGATCGGTAGCAGTAATCAGAACATTGTTGAAAGTACTGTAGATGTGCAGAATAGCTTTGTGACCCATCATGACTCCTCCTCTTCAGCGGAATCATCTTCCAATTCCTCTTCATCGTCTTCTTGGTACCTGAGAGTCTCTAACTCCTTCCTGAATGGATGTTCGGGGTCAACGAAAGGAGAGTTTTCGCTATATTGTAGAGAATCCTCTTCCTCCTTCAGAACATGATACCCTGGAACAGTCATCCTCTGGTCACCGATGCAGATGTGTCCGTGTACGATTAGGTTCCTAGCAGCTCTCATAGACGGGGCCAATCCCTTGTAGTAAACTACTGACTGCAGCCTCCTGGATAGCATGTGTTCAACGTTAATCTCGAGAACATCTCCAACGTCTGCACCGGTTTGTAGGAGCCCTTTCTTAGTTAGTGAATTCAGCAATTGCTCTTTCTCTTTGGCATAGTGGCCTTCGGTTGAGTCGACCCTTCCTATCAATTTCATTGCCTGATTTCGATGTCTTCGAAGTGCTGATTTCTCTCTCCATATTTCCCTCATGCCACCGACTTTCTTCAAGCCGTACCTTTCCTTAAGATCGTGCTCTTCGTCAATCCTTGCTTGCTTCCACGGGTGCGTGGGAGTCTGTGTTCTAGGCCTGGAGAATTTTGGTTCGCCCATTGTCTAACCTCACTTCTTCCTCTGGACGCCGAGTGCAGAACCTCTTCGACCGTTTGACCTGAGCCTCTGCCCCCTCACCTTGTGCCCACTTCTGTGCCTCATTCCACGGAAAGTCTTGATTTCTGCTAGCCTCGCCACATCATCATCCTTGGTCATTCCTACCTCATTAGCAATAATGTGGGCATCTTCATTTGATTCTAAATCCCTCTGTCGATTAACCATCCACCAAGGAACGTTGGTCGCATATTCGTCGATAGCGCTTCTGAGCAGATCCTGCTCGTCAGAAGATAGGTGCCCCCCTAGCCTGGTACCGTCAATACCAGACATCTTGCAGATCATCATCGATGTTCTGATTCCTATACCCTTAACTGATGTCAATCCGTATGTGATTGGCTTCAACCCGTCGATGTCAGTATCAGCTATTCTGACGATATATGAGAAGTCGTCTCCTAGTTCGGCTTCGTCTACTTTCGGCATTACGGTTCCCCCGTGTTCACCTTTCGGTGGCCTTTTGGGCATCTTCGCGACCTACAGTCCCTATTTGAACCGATTGGAGGTGCAATTTATTGGTGGAATGACTACTCCTTGCAGACTACGTATAACTTCTGAGCCCCCGACGGTCTTTCTATCTCCATGTCTACCATGAAACCCTTAGTGCCTTCTGACCCCTTTAACTCCCTAGTTATCCTCCTCTGAAGAGTAGGATGAATCTCTGGATCCAGATTGCATCTAAGGGTGATATTGGATATCCCCTTCCTTGCCACAGAAGATGCAACCTGATCGATAGTATTCAACTCTGGAGGGGACAACCTGTGCTGCACAATCTGACCGGTCGCCACTACAAAGCCCCTCACATCATCGTCATCAGATATTTTGTCTGTATGTATGAGCAAAGGCCTCCTCCCTTCGGTTCTTACCCAAGATGAACCTGCCCCACTCGTAATTGCCTTGTCGTGCCATGAACTCTGAAGGCCACTCTCGATTAGTACTGGATCCACAATTGTTAGATAAGCACCCCGCGGAATTTCCATTACACTTCCGAATGATGTGGAATTAGCCCCAGAGCCTCTTCCTTCGATGCTTGAAATGACCCTCTTCCTTCCTACTCTTATGCATCTATTCGGACTGTCAGACGAGAGGGACCCTACCCAAACTGAGAGTCTATCTACTCTACCACCGCCTCTGCTTAGCCATTCCCAAGTCCACGAAGTACCAGGGAAAGTCGTCTCAAGAATCCCATCGATCATTGCACGTTGTACTGAGTCAAGTCTTGGAGACAGATCTAACAATACCGCAGGGCCTTTCGGTCCAGTTTGTAAATGACTACTCCAACCCTTCAGAATCGATTTAATGTCAGGCTCCATCTCATCGAGACTATGATTCTGAGCATCTCTAGGTCTGGCCGGATCAATATGCAGCATTGCGACGGGGGGATGAGCCCTAGTCCCCGCTTCTCTCAGACTAGACCAGTATGTTGAAACCGCAGATTCAGCAGAACAACCATCTCCCACCAAGACTCTGTCGAGAGAACGTTGGACATCTCCCTCAGAATTAAGATACATATTTGCAGCACAGAGTTTGGCTACATCCTGATCTATCTCTACACCCAGTGCTGGACGTTTGAGAATTTTTGAAAAGGCGATAAGTTGTATTCCTGAACCAGCTGCCGCATCTAGGATAACACCAGCAGGAAGCGCCATAGGATCAATCTGTCTAGCTCTAATCGAGGCTACTGACCATGGGGTGGACAACCTCTTCATATTCTCGCTCATGAAGAAAGAAGGCTCTCCTTTCCTCGAAGACTTTGGTTCACTCCTCCTCTTTGCATTAGTAACCAGCCTCTTCGAAGGAACTATTGCAGTGTGCCCCCCTTCTTCCACGGTCGTTCCCGTTGGAACTTAGTCAAGTCTCTTTCGTGGAACTCACTCTGATATCGGGGCACTTCTCAGGGTCAACTCGAACCTGAGCCATGTTTCCTGAAGCTGGTGCCCATCGCTGTTACCATAAGCAATATCAGGGGGCAGAAGGGTCGTATGAGTCGTTCCGGTATTGATCCCTGGGATCAGCCCTCTATCGTTGTCAATGTCCAGTCCGATCGCAGACCAACAAAAACCCTCAATGGACCAATTGCACCCATCTCCGGCAGAATCACTCCAGTCTCCGCTATCCAACTCATCCCCTGAATCAGCATCCCATACAGTATACTGTACAGCAAAAGGGTCCCCGTCCTGTATGTGAACATCTCTATTTTCTAGGCCTTGGAAGATATTCACATCTAACCTAACTTGGGCTTCTAGGTTCGAAATATGGGTGGCAGTAATGCTAATCTCTCTCTCTGAGATATCCTCAATCAAATTCACCTCCATTACAGTACTATCATTTGCCGCTAGATCGTTTACTATTACGTAAGGCTCGTTATTTGAGGCGAAAACAACTCCTCCTCCGGCTATCTCCAATACAAGATTGAGGGTCTGGTTCGCTCTATTGTAGACGACCACACTGGCCGAGTCTCCATTCCCCTGGTGCGTCCAGTCGCATCTAACCTCGCCAGGGAGTAGGAATACACCTTCCTGCTCTGATAGAGCTCCATGAGGCCACTCCCAGTCATCTTCTCTAGGAGAGCACGCGTCGAAGAGCAACCCAACTTCCCAGAGCCACCGGCCGTCTTCGTTTAGGACGTCAATATCTGTTGTCCCGAAAACGGTGTCTATTTCGTCAAGGAAACCGATTGCAGAAATTCCCACCCAGACCGAACTCAATAACAGACCTATTCCTGTTATTACAGAGAGAACTATGGTGGCTCTGGGAACAGCCATTTTATTGAGTCCCAAAGGGATTGGAGGGTGCTCAATCTCATCAGGAGTATCAGATATCCACGACCTCGTCACGAGTGGTTAGAATTACCAGTATGTCATCAACGTTGGCACTTCCGGATTAGTCCTTGAGCAGTTCATCTTGATTGGCTAGTCCCAGCCAGGCCACTATTCCCAGCTCCGCTGCTAGAACGATCATTCCAAGCAATATTTCGCTCTGTCCAATATCTCCAGATGTGAATACAAGGAAGCAAAGGATGGCAGCAACGAGATCTGCGAGACCCCAGATTCTGAATCCCTTTCTCAGTTGTAGGATTCCGATAATCCAAATCTCAGTGGACATCACAATCATTAGAATCGGCAAACCAAAGTCCCCGACCATTCCAACTGCAATCGCCCCAGAGATAACGAAAATATGACCATTAGCGGCTAGAGTGAATGTCCATTTGGGCAGGTCTAATACGACAGTAAGTGCACATCCAATCATTACAACTATTCCGGATATTAGCATAATCTCTCCAAACCAATCG